>CAZYBY010000425.1:0-6582 GCA_964645385.1 uncultured Sphingobacterium sp. | reverse complement strand
GCAACTTCGTCTATTTGTTACGGTATTGAAAATGGTGCAGATTCTATAATTCCAGTTGCTACAATTGAAGAGTGTTTGAGTTATAATGGTAATGGTTATTTATTAGCTGCAGAACGAAATGGAGAAGTTGTTGAAGGATTTGATTTCGGCAATTCTCCATTTAGTTATACAAAAGAAAAAGTTGAGGGGAAAACAGTTGTGCTAACAACTACTAATGGCACCCATGCGATAAATCAATCGTTAAAAGCAAAGCAAATTGTTATTGGTTCATTTCTAAACTTGAATGCTTTGTGTACTTGGTTGGATGCACAAGCAGATGATGTTCTTTTATTATGTTCAGGTTGGAAAAATAAATTCAATTTAGAAGATACATTATTTGCAGGAGCTGTTGTTCATACATTGAAAGATAAATTTACGCATCACTGTGATGCAGCTATTGCATCAGAAGATATGTATATTTTAGCTAAGGATAATTTAAGGGCTTATCTTCACAAATCTTCACATAGTCAGCGATTAAAAGAATTAAATATCGAAGATGATATTCAGTTTTGTTTGAAACAAAATATTTGCTCTGTAATTCCTGTGCTACAAGATGGCAAGTTAGTTGCAATGTAATTTATTAATATGTTAATATGTTAATGTGTTAATATGTTAATGAGAAATTAGAAGTAAAAAGGATGAAAAAAATAGTAGTATTTCTTGCATTTATTTTCCTTGCATCATTTGCAATAGCACAACATAAAATTACATTACAATTAAAAGTCCCGAACGATTCTCATATAACAAAATATTTTTTTGCGTCAAATTTAAATGGTTGGAATCCTGCTGATACCAACTATCAATTTCAAAGAAACTCTGCAAATGAATTTGTCCTGCATTTACCTGTTAATAATGTTGAATTAATTCAATATAAAATTACTAAAGGCAGCTGGGATGCTGTAGAGTCAACTATTTCAGGAGAAGATATTTCTAATAGAGTTATTCGAAATATGGATATATTTTCGGATTCAACTATTTCTATAACCGTTGTACAATGGAAGAATAATGTTACAAAAACTAGAACGAGCACTGCAAGTAGAAACGTAAAAATAATTAATGATAAATTCCCTTTAACATATTTAGGAAAAACTAGAAGAGTCTGGATTTATTTGCCAGAGGGATATGCAACTTCAAAGAAAAAGTATCCAGTAATTTACATGCACGATGGTCAAAATTTATTTGATGTATTAACAGCACCATTCGGAGAATGGGGAGTTGATGAATGTTTAGATACATTAAGCAAAAAGTTAAATTTTGACGTAATTGTAGTTGGTATTGATAATGGAGGAAGTGATAGACTTTCAGAATATAGTCCGTATGATTTTAAAGTTAAAGCGGATGAGGTAAATGTTTGGGACGTTAAAGGAACGGGAAGCTTATATCTCGAGAGTTTAGTTAATGAAGTAAAACCATACATTGATCAACATTACAGAACAAAGAAAGATGTTAAACACACTACAGTGTGTGGAAGTTCAATGGGCGGTTTAATATCATTATATGCTTGTATGAGATATCCAAAAGTATTTGGTACTGCAGGTATATTTTCTCCGGCCTTCTGGACGAATGTAAATGATTTAGAAAAAGAGATTGAAGCAAGAAAGTTCACATGGGCATCAAACATCTATATGTTTGCTGGTGGTTTGGAAGGGAAGAAGTATACAGATAATATGAATGATATTTCTTTATTAATTACTAAACTATCTCATTCCAATATAAATACTTTTATAATCCCGAATGGTCAACATAACGAATCATTTTGGCGATCTCAGCTAACCAACTTTATTGCTTGGTTAAGTAGTATTTAGGATTTAGAATCATTCTAAACTTTTCAATTTTTCCATTTTTGAAAATATTTTTTCCCACCATAGGATTATTCTCTTACTCGACTTTCATATATAATTCTTTAATATCTCTTTTAACTTATTGTATAATAAACACTTACTTCACTTATTTTTTCTGTAGTCCTTCATTGGAGGAATAATTGATGAATGATGCAAGTGTGTTTTTGAATTTTTAATCTGATAATCTATGACTTATCTCATAGTAATAGTAGACAATCTTTAGTTATTTTTGCCAGATTAAATTTACCCAAACGCCCAGTAAGTTTGATTTTTTTCAGACTTGCACAAGAATATTTTATTAAAAAAACAACTGTAGGAATGCATAATTTTAGGTTTACTCTACGCCCAATTTTGGGTATGGCATTAACGATGCTTTTAATTTTTAACACAAATTATAAGGCATTTGCTGATGTACAAACATTCAAAAAAGGATCAATTATTATCGACATGGGGGCTGCATCGCCGACTGTTGCGAATTCATTGAAACCTTATGGATTAGTGTACGATTTATTAAAGAACTATCAAACACCAATTAGTTGTATTATCAATCCAACTAAAGTAAAAGATGGTATCGATTTTACACACAATGGTAAATCGTTTAGAGGCGGACCTTTCATCATTCCTGAGGGATTCCGAACAACAGCTGTTAACAAAGTAATTAACACTTGGAAAAGTCAAGGTGTATTAATCGACTCATTAGTGTCGGATGTAGCTTTAGACGTTTCATATACAATGAAGTTTGCACCAAAATGGGTAATGGATGCAACGAACGGACGTGTTGCAGTAGCATATTTAACTTATGCAGGTATTCCTTCATCATCTTATATTTTTAAAGGCCCATCTGCTCTAAACAGTTGCGATGATATTTATGTAATGCCTCACGCGGCACCTACATGGCCATCGCATAACAATTTATATTTCTGGAATAAAACGAATAAAGGAGCAATTTGGGCAGGTTGTAATGCCGTGTCGATTATGGAAGGATTATACAAGGATACGGTTATCAATGGAACACCACAACGTATTCAGATGAATTTCCTTTCAACTGGCGGATTGGTAAATTATGCAAACCATAACAAAATTGTTATTCCATTAACTCAACACAATCCCTCAGCTCCAATGGCACAATACATTGGAACTTCTGATGCAGCACAAACTGGTGGTGCTGAAAGTGTTTATATGCCATCATTAGGTAGTTCATGGAATCCTGGAGTTACTTTCATAACAAAAGCACCTAATCAAACAGATATTCCTAGTAAATCTTTAGGCCCTGCTTCTAACAACTTGTATGGTAGAGGTTTTGATGATCCAACTCGTGGTTATGTTTGTTACCAAGGTTCACATAGTTATTCTCCAAGTTCGGGTTCACCAACTACAGCACAAATTGCGGCACAACGAATGTTTTTTAACTTCTCGTTTTTTGCCATAAAAGATAAATTATCGAATGCTTTAACAGCAACTTTATCGAACATTCCTACGATAATGTATTCAGGTACAACCTATACAGGTTTAACTGTTACTGCTGGTGGTACAAATCCTGCAGCATCATACAAATGGACATCTAACGTACCCGGTACATTTAGTAATCCGACAGGGACAACTACTTCATTCACACCCAATGTAAATGCAAGTACAGATGCAATTATCACTTGTTTAATTACAGATGCTTGCGGTAGAACTACATTCGATACAAAAGGTGACATCGTTGTAAAACCAGCTGGGGCTGACTTTACAGCTAATGCGATTACTCAAAGTATAGATGCAAGTTGCGGTGTACCAACCATAACATTCAATGTATTTGATAGTAATTACGACCCGACTGCGGGGGCTAGAACTTTAACTAATGTTTCTGGTTTTTCTCACGGAACAGTTTCATTTACTTCAGCTGGTTCAGTTACTTATTTGGCAAATTCAAATTACACAGGAACTGACAATGGTTCATATACAATTACCAATGGAACATTTAATGCTACTAATACAATTAGTATTACTGTTGGATCTGTAGCATTAGCACCAGTTGCGAATACAGACGCAATCACAGTATTAGAAGATAGTGTGACAACCATAAGTGTGTTGACGAATGATAAAAATAATTATTCCGCCACCACTTATAACAAACTTTACATTCGTGACATTATTACGAAACCTTCCAAGGGTTATGTAAATATTAACTCCGACGGAACACTTAGTTATGTTACCACGAAAGATTTAGCTTCTGGCACTACAGATCAGTTCACATATTTAATCGCAAACGACTTAGGTTATACGGCAATTGGAACGGTGAATGTGACTTTAGCTTTAGAAAATTGTAGTGCTGGGCAGTATAAAAGGGGTGTAGATATCCCAGGTGTTACTAACACTTTGGATTTCTATCCAACTATTGATAATACAATTGATGCTCGGAACACTTCTACAAATAGTGCGAGTTCAACAGCTTTAAGCTTAGTAAGTAGAACTTCTCGAATGAAAAAAGCATTGTTGAAATTCGATCTTTCAACTATCCCAAGCTCTACAACAATTAGTTCGGCAGAACTTACTCTTACCACTTCTACTAGTTATACATATAGTGCTACTGAAGGGCCTTTTCCTGCTACAATTTATAGACTAACTAGAGATTGAACTGAAACTGGATCTACTTGGAATAACTATAAGTCGGGTTCTACTTGGGGAACTGCAGGTGCTGCTAACTCTAGTACAGATTATTCAACTACTAACTCAGCTACAATTACAAATACATCTAACAAGAGTGTGGGGTCTACAGTGACATCAACAATGACCTCGATGGTGCAAGGTTGGATTTCAAGTGCTGCTACTAACCAAGGATTTGTAATAGCACCTGCAAATACAGGGACTGGAAATACTAGAACCTATTCTTTTTACAGTAGAAATTATACTACGAATACTGCTCTTCGTCCAAAATTAACAGTTATATATTCTACAGCTGCAGTAAACTTTAGTTGCGTAAGCATTCCAACAAATTATAAACCTATTGCTTATCCTGATACAGCGAGTACAAAATCGAACACAGCTAAAACAATTAATGTTCGTTCGAATGACGCAAACTATTACGGTAACACAAATAATTTAACATCTGTTACGACTCCTGCTCATGGTACTGCATCAATCGTTTCAGGAAATGTATTGTATACTCCAAACGGAAGTTATGCAGGAGTTGATACATTCACATACACCATTACAGATGCAACAAATAGCCAAACTAAAACTGCAACAGTTAGAGTAACTGTAACTAGAGTTGCTCCTACTATTTTAGCTGATGCTGCAACAACAAATTCTAACACTGCAAAAACAATTAGTGTAGGATTAAATGACACAGATCCACAAGGTCAAATTTCTTCTCCTACAATTACTACTAATCCTAAATTTGGTACTGCTGTTGTAAGTGGAAGTTCGATTGTCTATACACCAAGTACAGGTTACTACGGAAAGGATACATTAGTTTATTCAAGATCTAGTGTTTCTGCAAATGTTTGTGATGCCATTTTAACTGACACAGCCTTAGTAGCCATTACAGTTGTTAACCAAAACCCAATTGCAACACCTGATACGATAAACACTACTTTGTGTTTACACAAGCATGTGGATTTATTAGCAAACGATTCTGATCCGGAAGGAACATTATTAACTGCAATAATTGTCACAAATCCTACTCATGGTACCTTAACAAAAGAATCAAATGGTAAATACATATATTCACCAAACACAAACTATAGTGGGTCTGATCAATTTACCTACAAAATTAAGGATGGTTCTCCAGATTCCTTAGAAAGTAGTACTGTAACAGTAAGTATAAACGTATTCCCAATAGTATCAACTAATAACGCTCCAGTAGCAGTTAATGATTCTGATTTAACATATATCAATCAAAATTTCGATATAGATGTATTATTAAACGACTCTGATCCTGAGAATGATAGTATAGGTATTAGTATTTCTGATCCAAGTTTAAAAGCCCCATCACATGGTACGTTAACGTTACTAGCAAACAAACAAATTAATTATAACCCTAATGCTTATTTTTCTGGATTAGATACTTTTGAATACAAAATTACAGATTTTCATGAAACCTGCTCTGGAAATGCTAGTTTGTCGTCGACCGCTAGAGTAATTGTAAATGTGAGTGCAGTTCCTATTAGTTTATCAGGTACAATCTGGTCCGATTTAGATAATTCAGCAAACGGTACATTTAATAATATCCAAACAAATTCTGAAGTAGGAACGAATGCGTTTTCTACTTTAAAAGTATATTTAGTTGACAGTAACAATTTAGTAATTGACCAATCTGTTGTCGATTTCGATGGTAACTATACATTAGTAAACGTGCCAAGAAATATTAACAAATTAAAAATAAGAGTAAATAGTAACTCTGTTAATAATGGAACAACACTTTCTACGAATGCATTACCAGAAACTTACTCTAGTACAACTCCATTATTTAAGCAATTTAATTCGGCTAGTGTAGATATTACAGGACAAGACTTTGGTGTTAATCAATTACCATCTGCAGACGATTACACTTTTGCAGAACAAGTGAACCCAGGAGTTAGCATGAGTGTGGATTCATCTAAAATCAATGGTACGGATGGTGAATCTGGTGCACTTGCAAGTATAAAATATTTAAGTTTCCCAACAGGAGTTTCGGCATTTAAAGTTGGTGCCACAACCTATACGATTGGAACATGGC
>CAZYBY010000424.1:0-13538 GCA_964645385.1 uncultured Sphingobacterium sp. | reverse complement strand
CTGCAATTGCTTTTAAAATATGTGATCCTGCATGCTCTAGTTTCTTGAATACTTCTTTTGTGATCTCATTAAAACGTGGTAATTCATCTACAAGAATATTATCAGGGTATTCCTCTTTCGACATAATTTCACCTTCTACGAATTGACCAACTTGCCAGAATTCCTTTAAATCTGGGGTGTTAGAATCTTTCGCTTTTTCTCTTCCTTTACTTGTATAACCACGTTGTCCAGCAAGTTCAACTATTTCGTATTTCTTCTTTATAGATTCATCAAGATCGAATAGTTTTTTAACTTCAACATAAAGTTCAGCCATAAGCTCTTTGCTCATTCCATGATTTGCAATGGTCACAAATCCTGTTTCATTAAATGCTTTACCAATTCCATCAGAAAATGCTTTTCTTTGAGCTTCGTTTCCATTGACGTAATCGTTTAGATCTAAACGAGGAATAATAACTGTAGACATAGTGCTAGTATTTAGATATGCAAATTACTAATATTTTTATAGCTGACAAAAAGCAATAAAACACTAAAGATGATAATATGCGACAAAAGTATAAATTTTAGTGTTTTGTCATCAAATACCCATTTTGCCTTATGTTTTCCCTTAGGAACTTGAATTAATTGATGAGCAAAATTCACTGTAGTAATTTCTGTTTGATGTTCGTCTATAAAGGATTTCCAGCCATAATATGGATTTTGAGCAAATACAACATTGCATCCCATTTCAGAATTTATATCGAATTGAAACTTAGTTGGACTAAAAATGATATTTGATATTTCTGCATGTGTAGAACTTCCATATGTTGAATTGAAATTTCGAGGAGTATTTATATCGACCCATGCATCATTAGAATTCATTGAATTTGGAGTATCGCATATTAATATCGAATCTACAAGATAATACCATCCATTTTTCCAAATACTATCTTTTAGTTTTGAATCAGATAATGAATTAAATGTTTTTAAGACAAATGGATTGTATCCATCGATAGCAATTTGCCCGTAATAACAATTCATGTTCCAATTCAAAGGCCATCGATATTCGTAATTTTGATCAATATTATTTACTAGAGGTGTATTATTTGGAATAACAAATGTCTCGGGTGCAGAAGATATTAATTGCTCAACTTCTACAGTTCTTGTTTCTAGAACCATTGTAGCCATTGCATTTAAGCGAACACTTATAAGTAATTCTATGCAACATAAAAGGATGATGAAGTTTGCAGATTTCTTTTTTACTACAATCCAAATAAGTAATAAAATAAAAATTGATAATAATGCAAACTGATAAATGATATGTTGAATAAATGAAGTTGTTTCAAATTCTTTACATAATTTCGTTAGTGAGGTAATCTGAAACGGATGCCAAGAATTCAAGTTTACTATAATCGAAATTAATAAAACTGATAAAATTGAAATTAGAAGATAAAGAGATTTTTTTGAATAGATATTGATTGATTCGTATTGTTTCGCCGAGTATATTAATATACTGATGATGAAAAACAATCTGAATAAAGCAGGGAATCTAAATAGATTAAATCCTGGTAGGTATTCAAATAATATAGTCCTTAGTGGTGTTTGCTCTCCAAAGCCAATTAATAAAAACAGAATTGCTAGTAATAGCCAAGAGATGTTTTTCTTGATGTAACCACTTATAAAACTCAATAAAATAATAATGATAGGAAATATTCCGATGTATGCATTCGACATAGAAATATCCGTTTTGAATAATTCTTGATTTTTGAAAGATGCAAAGGGCGCGATTAATGAAAGTAAACTTTGCCATGAAAATGGATGTTGTAATACTTTTTTGAGGCTTAAACTATCACCTCTACTGAAATAATCTATACTTGTATCTAGTGAATATATTATAGGAAAGAGTACTATAATTATTAAAAAGAGTAGTAGTAATTTCTGAATTAAAAAGTATAGTTTTTGTTTGCTTGTAAAAAATAAAATTATTTGATCGATAAACATCAAATAAGCTGAAACTATTGCAAATGCTGGGTAAGAGCTACTGATAAATAGATAGAGTACTATTAAGAACCAAATTGTATTCAGGTTCTTAATATCATTTCTGATAAATAAATAATGATAAAATAGCCAAGGCAACCACGCTGATGCAGATATCCAAGTTAAGTGTTGAGCATTTCCAACTATAAATCCAGAACACATATAACTAATAGAGAAGAGAAGTGCAGTATTTTTTTGAACTTCTAACTTCAGCAATAATTTATAAAATCCTATACCTGCTACTATTATTAGGGCTAATACTTCTAGTTCAATAACTCGCATAGAATAGCCAAACAATATTCCAATAGCCCAAGCTGGGTAATACCAAAATCCACTTTGTGGATCTGCGTAGGAAGGATAGCCACCAAGTTGAAAAGGATTCCAATACGGGATGTTTCCATTTTGTAAGGATTTGCCAAGGAAATAGCGCCAAGGAAGATATTGTTCAGCTAAATCCCATTTCATGCTAAAAGGATTAAGCCAAAGAAAGTAATAGCAAATTAGTCCGAAAAACAGAATAAATAGAATTTGAAAATTGTTTCTGAGGATTTTATTCATCTTCAACAGGCTTTTCTGTTAGTTTTTCTTTTAATTTCTGAAGGTTAACTCTCTTCTTATTGCTAAGGGTATCTTTTTTCGTAGTTGAAGGTACAACTTTATTTGCTGAATTCGATTGAGGAATATCTTTCTCCCATTCAGAAGGTTCCTCATTAATACTCTCTTTAAATTCTTTTTCTTTTTTAAACCAAGAACCGAATTCATCTTTCAATATATTTTTTATTTCAGCTTTTTCCTTTTTAAAATCATCAGCAATTTTCCTTTTGATTTCTTTTTTATCCAAAGAAAATTTAGGGTTTTCTGCATCTCCATACATTCTTATAAATAATTTAGTGTTCCCAGAACCATCAGGTTCTATTTCACCAAAACGTTCATCGCCTAAATTTTTAGATTTCTTTTTGATAAAATCCGAAAGCAACATTTGCAAGTGATAATCAATTTTATTGTCAAAACTGTGTGTGCCTGTTAGTCTTAAATTCAGCGCATTCGATTTTATATCCATGTCTGGGATATATATCATTTTGTTTTTAATCTCTATGGTATTTTCAAGATTTGAGAATTTTAAATCCTTTAATTCATTTACATCAATATATTTTCCTAAGGCAAGCATAGGGTCGAAGTTTAGGAGTTCACCATTTTCTATTAGTATCGAACCCTTTGCAGAGAATGCATCCATTACAGAATTCAGATTTTCATCCCAAACAAGATTTACTTTCATAGTAGAAGTAATATTTCCCTTAATGTTTTTATCAGTCAAAATATTAATTCCGAAATTTTGAAACTCTCTAAACATATTGCTTACATCAACCTTATTTAAATTTAAGTCGATGATCATTGGCATTCTATTATGTTGTTTTGTATTGAAATTTAATTTCGCGAATACTAGTCCTTTTTGCGAGCGGAATGCTAAATAATCAGTATTTACAATCTGATCTTTAACATTTAAACTTCCTTCAACATCGAAAGCTTGAAAAGGTAAAAATTGAATTTCTTTAACCTGAAGTTTTAAGTTAGCTGTAAGTCTAGGATTGATTTTCAACTTGTATGGTTCATCATCTGTACTATTTGCACCAGAAGATAAAAGTTCTTTAATGTTGATTTTTTTAGATGCTAATGTGGCATCGATTTCTAAATCTTCATTTTTAGTAAGAATAAAAGAAAATAAATTACGAAAGAACCCATTGATTTGAAAATCTGAACTACCAATTTTAAAGGTTAGGTTATTTATTTTTAAATCTGATTTCTGAAAATCGAAACTTCCATTAATATTTTCGATTGGTAAAGCATATTTTCCAGCATTCAATTCTGTATTAGTAATTAAAATATTTCCAGCACTTTCAATATGTTTTATATTGTTATCCTTTTTGAATTCAGATAATTTGGCTTTTAGTTTTAATTTAATTCCAAATTCACCCGATTTGAAATCTATATTTTTTACCGGCCAAATTTTTTGAATTTCTTGAAATGATTGATTCGTCTCTATAGCTAAATCTAACAATGGGTCATCAAGATTTGTAATATTAATATTTCCTATAATTGGTCTATTGTGGTAGATTGCTTTAAACGTTCCGATTTTTAATACATCATCAGAAATATCTTCAGAAGCATTGTTATTATAAAGAAGATCAAAGAAAAGCTGATCAACTTGTTGATTTTTTACCTTCTCATTATTTACAATAACAGTTGCATTCTTGAACCCTGTTTTTACAATAATCAATGGAGATTTATTGCTTTCTAAACTACCTTTGATGCTACTTTCAAAATACATGTTCCCAGTACTTTGGTAATCTTTGAAAAGATTAATATATTTATTAGGAAGTAAACTGATAAAAGATTGAATATCTAAGTTACTTCCGGAACTTTTCAAATCGATACTTTTCTTTTGGTCCGAATAAGTAATAACACCATCAAGAAGAAGGTTCATTTTCTCAACAAGAATATTTGTTTTACTAAATTGATAGGAAGAATTTTTCATATCAACGAACACATCAGAATTAAGATGTATGGTTTTATTTCGAACGAAAGAAGTGTTGTTGTATAAAAGATTTTGAATCAGAAGATCAGAAACTAAATTCAATTCGAATTCATCTGATGTAAAATTCCCTTTCGCCTTAAATTCAGGAAGTGAGGTTCTCAGAATGAAATTTGATTCTTCGTCGATATGTAGAACGGAGGAATTCTTTACAATTATTTCTTCAATAGATAGTTTAAATTTCGAATCGGAAGTGCTAGATGTAGAATTTTGCTTAAGAACCTCGAAGTTTGATAGACCATACCTATCAATTTTAGAAGTCCATACGGCATTATCTATAAATAGCTTCTTTACATCATATTTCCCTTGGTAAATATCCCAAATATTAAAGAATAGGGATATTTCTTGGGCTGATAGCAGCACATTTTCATGACCAGGGTTAGAATCATAAACCACTACATCTGGAAAGCTCAAAGAAACGAAAGGGAAATGTTTAAAGTAGGAAAGTTCTATTTTCCCGACTTTAATGGGGGTATTTATTTGTTCGTTCAGTTTTTCGACTGCCGCTGCTTTAATTTCTTTTTCGTAGATATAAATTAATATAACACCTTGAATAGCAATTAAAAAGATAATTCCTATTAACCATAAAGAAATTTTTCTAGCGATTTTCATGAGATATATTAACGATAAAAATACGCTTCCGACATAATTAATCCATCTTTTTTCAAATATTTTTTTGGATTATATAAAACTATTCTATATTTGCAGTCCCAATTGGAGGCTTAGCTCAGCTGGTTCAGAGCATCCCGATTACATCGGGAGTGGTCACTGAACAAAAAGAGAAAAAAATTGGAGGCTTAGCTCAGCTGGTTCAGAGCATCTGCCTTACAAGCAGAGGGTCACTGGTTCGAATCCAGTAGCCTCCACAAACCCCGACAGACGTCGGGGTTTTTTTGTTTAAAGGAATTACTTATCTAGTTTATTAAATAATAAAGAAGAGGAGGGTAGGATGTTTGTATATATTATTTATTCAATAAGTGTCGATCGTTATTATGTTGGAGTAACATCAGATATTCAGGGTCGAATTAAGAAGCATAATTCAAATCATAAAGGATTTACTGGTAAAGCTAATGACTGGGAACTGAAATATTCAGAAGAGTTTGAATTGAAGTCAAAAGCAATGAGAAGAGAATCTCAAATTAAATCTTGGAAAAGCAGAACTGCGATAGAAGAACTTATTAATAAAAGTTCCTAGAAGATCAGAGCATCCCGATTACATCGGGAGTGGTCATTGTTCGAAATTAGTAGATGTTGCTTAGGATACCATAAGCGTATTCGATATCTAATGCTGATTTCCTATTTTTATTCAAAATCTCATTAAGCTTAATCTGTGCATTAATATAGCTGAGTTCTCGACTGTTTATCATGAATAGTGAGCTTTCTCCTGAATCGAATAGCCTTTTCTCCGATTGCCACAGTCGTTCGTAATTTTGAACGTTCGTACTGTAAAAGTTTATTTGGTTCTTATAAATATTATATTCGTTGATGGTTGCCTTAATCTTATTCGTGATTTCGTTTCGTTTGTTCGAAATTTCATAAGATGTGTTTTCTAGTTTCAATTTAGTTTGACGAAGGTCCGCTCTTTCCTTTCTCAAGAAAATCGGGAAACCTAAACTTACACCCCATTTGTAATTACTTGCGAATGTAGAATTGAAATTGTTGTTATTGAACAATGGATTGTAATTAACATTCAAATTTGGCTTTAATTTATCTTGCTTAAATTTTTTCTCAATTTCTAATTGATTTAATTTTAAATTATAAGCTTTTAAACTTGGGTGATTGTTAATGAAACTATCTATTCCAGTGATGTTTGAAAAGTATTCCTGATCCGGAATCGAGGTGATATCAGGTATTGTATTCTCAGTGATCTCTACAGGGGTATTATTTTCTAACCATAAAAAGTTTGAAAGCAGAAGCGATTTAGTTCTATATTCTATTTGTGCTTGTTGATAGGATAAGATTCTATCTTGAAGTTGAATTGATGCTTCTACAGTATCTATACTTGCACGATCTCCTAAACGTGTAGTTTTTTTAATGGCTTCAAATCTAAGTTGACTTAATTTTACAGCATTTTCAAAAATTGATAAATTTGAATAGGCCAATTGCCATTCCCAATATGCTTTCCCAGCTTTATATAAAATTTCATTTACCGCTAAAATTTTATCAAAATTAGATTGTTGTTCGAATATTTTAGCTTGTAATAATGTTGATCTTCTTTCGTCGATAATTAAACCTTGAAGTAATGGTAATGAAATTTGTGCATAACTTAATCCCTGGACTGGTGTTGTGTTTTCTGGATTTAAATACATCCCCATGTTCTGTTCAATTCCAGCTTTGATTTCTATTCCATACCATGTTGGAATTTTCAAACCAGCATTTTGTAATTCATAATAATTTTTATTCTCAAAAAATTTATTGTTGAATTCGTAAAATAATTTTGGATCAAAACTGCCTCTCGACATTAATGTGTTTGCGGCAGCAGATTTTCTTATTAAGTCTGCTTGTTTAACTAATGGGTGGTTTAGCTTTACAATTTGCAGATAATTATTAAAACTTAATTTCAAATTAGAATCAATTTGAGCATAAGTATTTATAGAAAGTACTATAAATATTAAAACAAAATAGAACTTATTTCGATGTTTCATTTTTGTTTTTCGAATTAATATTTTGTGAATTCTTTTTATAATAATCAGGTGGGAAGCCGTTTATCTGACGCCATAATTCATACCATACTGGCACTTCTTTTAGTAAGGTTAATGTATTAGCACCTGCACCTAATCGAATTTCATTTGGCCATTCGGGGTAATTCTTATCATGAGAGACAAGTACTCGATATTTTCCATTGGCTGAAACGAAATTATCTATTGCTACAATTTGTCCACCATATGTACCATAAGAAATTCCAGGCCAGCCAGAAAAAATCACCGAAGGCCAACCGTCAAATTGAATTTGTACATGTTGCCCTTTTTCTAGTAATGGTATGTCCATTGGGTTGACATACATCTCAACAGCTAATTCATAATCTGATGGCATTATACTAATGATCTCAGCACCTTCTTTTATAGTCTCTCCTATACCAGATTGTATAGCTTTTGTTATATATCCATCCTGCGGAGCAAGAATGTAGTACATACCCGATCTAATATTATAGTTGTTGTACTGATTTTGCAATTTAGAAACACTAGCCTCAGCATCATACATATTAGAAAGTGTTGCAAATTTTTCGGATTCAGACTTCGCAATTTTATCGTTATACTCAGCAATAATACTTTGCAATTCTATTTTAGCATTTATCAATTCGTTTTTAGACCCAATGTATTTGTTTTCTTGAGAAATCACTTTTGCTTGTGTTTCTTGTAATTTAAGTTTTCGAGTTTCTAAATCAGTTAAGGATTTCAAGCCTTCTTTGAATAACTCCTCCATTCGTGCTAACTGATCTTTCGCGATTTTATAATTTAATTTAGCCGCTGATAAATCAACACTATCGCTTTGAACTTTTAATTTCGCCTGAATCAATTTATTCTCTGCTTGCTCATATTTCAATTTCTTAGCACGAATCATCGCATCAATTTGATTATCGTTTGCTTTGATTTTTTCCATATATGATTTAACAGCAAACTCTTTAGATTTTAATTGCTGTTCAGTATTCTCAACTAAATCAGGATCTAGATATTCTTCTTTTATCTCACTAATAAATAATATTGTATCTCCTTGTTTTACAAATTGACCTTCTTGTACATACCATTTTTCAATTCTACCTGGTATAATAGAATGAATGGTTTGTGGACGTTGATTAGGTTTTAAAGCAGTTACTTCTGCGTTTGATCTAATATTTTGTGTCCAAGGAAGGAATAGTAAAATTATTAATAATGCACCAAATGCATAGAGAATTTTAATCAGTCTTCTGCTATTAACTCGAGCTGTTAACACTTGGAAAGATTTCAGCTTTTCAATCCTCTCTTTATCTTTTACTTTATTCTGAGTTATATTTAACATATCCTATAGTTTATTACAGAATTTCACCATTCGACATCAGAATAACTTTATCTGATTTTTCTTGTAAATATTTATTGTTTGAAATACCTATGAATGTCCAGCCATTCGATTTATCCGTTAAGAAATCAATAATGTTCTCTCTTTGTTTGTCTTCAATAAAATCTAAATGGTTTTCGAGTAAAATTAATTTAGGTCTATTAACAATACTTCTTGCAATGATTATCCTTTGAATTACACTTTTCGAAAGCTTATTCCCCGATATTTCTATTTGAGTATCTAGTCCTTTTGAAAGGCCTTTAACATATTCTGAAAGATGAACTTTTTCTATGGCCCAAAGTACATCTTCAATTTTCACAAATTCCCTACCTAAAGTAATATTCTCTAAAAATGTTCCTTCGAAGATTGTTTCTTCTGCTAATCCGTTTCCTATAAATTGATATAATTTTAAAATATCATAATTAAGAATTGGTAGACCATTTATACATACATTTCCTGATAAAGGTTGATATAGTCCGCTAATCAAATGTATTAGCGTTGATTTCCCAGAACCATTGTCACCAGTAATACAATATATTTTATTAGCATCAAAAGTGTAATTGATGTTTTTAATTACTGTGCTAGTCCTTCCAGGATATGCGAATGATAAATTATTTAATTCAATCAAGATTGGTGAATTAATATCATGACTTAATGTAGATTTATCTGAAATTTTCTCTAATTCTAAATCAGTTACTTGCCCTAATTTCTCAAGAGATGTAAGTATATCAAATATGTTTTCTAGGTTTAAAATTATTTTTTCTGATGAATCTATTACTAATAATATAATAATTTCTGCTGCTACGAATTGACCGATGTTCATTTGTTCGTTAATCACTAGCATTCCTCCCACAATTAACAAGCCGAATGCTACAACTATTTTAAAAATGATTAATAGACTGTATTGCTTTTGTAATATTTTGAAATGATTTTCTCTCGACTCTAAATAGCCTAATACACGCTCATCTGTTTTTGAATCTGGCAGGGTTGTTTCACCTGCGAGTTTAAAAGTATCTTTTACTCTTGCAAGTTCTTCTAACCAGGATACTACTTTGTATTTATATTTTGACTCTTCTAAGCTAGTTTCTAATCCTTTTTTATTTGTCAATTTTATAATACTATATACTAGTAATACTAACAATAAACTGAAAAGTATAAAAAATGGATGATAAAGTGAAAGCAAAATTAATCCGAATGTGATTTGTAATATTGCACTTGAGAAATCAATAATAATTTTAGATAAACTTTTTTGTAATGTTAGAATATCGAAAAATCTATTCATTAATTCAGGAGCATAATGCTTGTATATTTCATCAAACTTTATTTTAGGAATTCTATACGTAAAATCGAATGCAGCTCTAGTGAATATTTTTTGTTGAATAGTTTCTGTAATTCGCATTTGCATTAATTGCATGTATCCACCAAGTCCTATACCCAGAATTACAATAAATACTAGTAATAGCCAAGATGCAGAAACGCTTCCCCCTTGAATTAAATTGATGATAGATTGTATCCCTAATGGTAAAGACAATGCTATTACACCTTTAAAAAAAGCATATGTGTACACCTGATAGATTTCTTTACTATCAGGTTTTAATAACATCCAAAAACGTTGATATGGTGTTTTCATAAGTTTCCGTTAATCGTGTGTCTAGCTAAGTTTATATAAAAATCTGCAATATAATTCGGTGATGCCAGGCGATTCGTTAATCGCGGTAAGTGTTCTCCGAAAAATACTTGTAAATGGGCTCCTTCAACTATTGTAGTGATTAACATCTGCGGATACATATAGTTTGGATTAATCTCTTGAATTATTTTAGAGATCCTCTCTACAAACTGCTTATAATTAAGGAATGCTCCTTCTTTATTAGCTTTATCTACATCTTTTGTTAGATATGATTTTATAGATTCTGATATAATAATCTGGTGAAGCTTCTTGATGTCGATTCCATCAATAATAATATTCTTATTGGTGTTAGATGCTATTAAAGCAATTGATCTGTCTAATCTAACTTCGGCTGATTCAATATTTGTAATTTCTAAAACTAATCGATATTCCATCCAACCCCAATACCATGAGATTAAATAGGTAAGTAGTTGATTTTTGCTTTTAAAGTATCGATAAATAGATGCTTCAGGGGACCCAATTGCATCTCCTAATTTTTTGAACGTGAACTTCTCAAAGCCAATTTCATCAATCAAAGTAACTGATTGCACAACAATGCTTTTCCCGAGCTTGCTCGTTTGAGGGTTTATTTGAAATAAACCATCGCACACTTTTATAGTTAGGCTTGATAATATTTCTTCCATTTGATTGTAATATCTGCAAATATAATAGTAATACTATTGTTTTTGCAAATATTACAATGATATTTCAATAATATGCTGAAAAACAATGTATTATAATCAATAATTTTCGTACCAATGGAACTGATTATGTACGATATTTGATTTTTCTTGTTTTAAGTACTCTAAAAAACGAAGTGAGACCGGGGAATGGTTCTTCCCTTTGAGCCAAATCAGGCTCCATGTTGTTTTAATAGGTAGTCCTTTTACAGGTATTATTTCTAGCTCATGATTATGCAATTCATTACGTATTCCAATAAGAGGCATAATAGAATATCCCAAGCCGGCTAGTAATGCTTGTTTTACCGCTTCATTTGATGTAAGCTCCATTTTCTTAATGACAAGAATTTTAGCACGATTGATAAATCGTTCCATTGTTTGCCTAGTTCCCGAACCTTTTTCTCTAAAGATTAATGGTAATTCATTAAAGATATCTTTAGTTTTTGTCAACTTTTTAACTTTGTTATTTTTTCTTCCGACCAGGAACAATTTATTTTGAAGTAAATCTAATTTCTCAATATTCAAATTTTGTGGTAAAACAGAAACGAGCGCAAAATCAATTTCATTGTTTTCCAAACTTTCAATCACTTTCGATTTATTCGTTACATCCATTTGTAATTCTACATTTGAATGTTTATTCATAAAATCACTAAGAAAATAAGGCATCACATATTTTCCTGTAGAAACAATTGAAATTTTCAATCTACCTGTAAGCTGACCTTTAAAAGCTAAGGTTTTGAAATTAATTTCATGTACTTGATTAATAATATTCTCTGCAGCTATTGCAATTTCTTTGCCGAAATCTGTAATATATATTTTCCTTCCTACAACTTCTGTGAGAGGTATATCAAACTGATCCTGAAAATTTTTTAACTGAATTGAAACTGCTGGTTGTGTTAAGTGTAATTCTTCTGAAGCCTTGGTTACGCTTTGTGTTTGAACGATTTTTAAGAAGATCTGTAATTGGTTTAAAGTATAATTCATAAAAATTATTTATGTATATCATTACAAATATAAATGAAAATTAATGAAAATGAATATTCATTTTTGAGCCGTTTTACAAATAAACTATCATTTATGAAAAGAATTACAATTGCAAAAGGGGACGGAATCGGTCCAGAAATAATGGAAGCTACGCTTAGCATCTTAACAGCTGCTGGAGTACAGTTAGCATATGATGAGATTGAAATCGGGGAGAAAACCTATCTCTCAGGTAACACCTCAGGGATTGATTCCTCAGCATGGGATATTATTAGGAAAAACAAAATATTTCTAAAATCTCCAATCACAACTCCACAAGGTGGCGGTTATAAAAGTCTAAATGTTACAACTAGAAAGTTTCTTGGATTATATTCAAATGTTAGGCCGTGTATTAGTTATCATCCTTATGTAGATACAAAACATCCTAGAATGGATATCGTAATTATCCGAGAAAACGAAGAAGATTTATATGCAGGTATAGAGCATCAACAAACGGATGAGGTAGTTCAATGCTTGAAATTAATAAGCAGACCGGGTTGCGAGAAGATTATTCGTTATGCATTTGAATATGCTCGACAACTTAAGCGTAAAAAAGTCACTTGCTTTACCAAGGATAATATTATGAAGCAAACAGATGGTTTGTTTCATCAAATATTTAATGAAATAGCAAAAGAATACCCTGAAATAGAAAATGAACATTGGATAATTGATATTGGTGCAGCAAAGCTTGCTGATACTCCTGAGGTGTTTGATGTTATAGTGATGCCTAACTTATATGGTGATGTATTAAGTGATGTAGCGGCACAAATTGCTGGATCAGTTGGATTGGCAGGCTCTGCAAATATCGGGGAAGAGTGTGCGATGTTCGAAGCAATTCATGGGTCAGCTCCAGATATAGCAGGGAAAAACATAGCAAACCCATCAGGATTAATTCAAGCAGCTATCATGATGTTAAATCATATTGGTCAAGCAGACAATGCAGAAAAAATACAAAATGCTTGGTTGAAAACATTAGAAGATGGTATACACACTTTCGATATCTGTAAAGAAGGGACTAGTAAAATTAAAGTTGGTACTAAAGAGTTTGCAGATGCAGTAATTGCAAACTTAGGATTAAAACCTAAAATTTTAAAACCAGTTTCTTTTGAAGCAAATACTTCTATGGTGCTTCCGAAGTATAAAAGAAAACCTTCAGCAGTAAAAGAACTTGTTGGTGTAGATCTTTTTGTTCATTCATCAGAAACAGATGCCAACATTCTAGCAGAACTTATTAAAGAGATAGAAATAGAAGGTGTTTCTTTAAGTATGATAACTAATAGAGGAATAAAAGTTTGGCCTGAAGGATTCAAAGAAACATTCTGTACAGACCATTGGAGGTGCAGATTTAAACCTAATTTTCAAAAAACAATTCTACCCTCAACTATTATTGATTTGATGAATAATGCTATCAGTAAGAAGATTGATATTATAAAGTCTGAAAACTTATATGCTTTTGATGGCAAGGATTCATATTCACTAGGGCAAGGTCAATAATTTAAATTAAATCCCATCACATGAAATCACAACTTCAAGAATT
>CAZYBY010000423.1:0-3386 GCA_964645385.1 uncultured Sphingobacterium sp. | reverse complement strand
ATGCTCTTATTTTAAAATAACGAGCGCAAAACTAGAGAAACTTTTTACAATTCCAAAGTTTCCTACGTTTATTTTGTGGAATATTTCAATTGTAAAAGACTTTTTACGAATAAATTTGCCAATAAGGGTAATTTGGAAATTAGTTAACAAGGACAATTTGAAGAATATGGGCAATTCGAACTATGAAACTATTTCAATAAATAAATTGAATTTATCATTGTCCAAATTGCCCAAATTAGCTAATTGTTCAAATTAGCATTGAATATTCTGCCATGGGCCAAGGTTCTCAACTGGGTTAGCATAACCTGCGTTGCGTAATAAACTTTGAGCAACTCCTGCTCTTCCACCACTACGGCAAACTAGAATGATTTTATCATAGCTCAATAATTCTTGAACTTTTTCTGGGAAACGATCTAAAGGGATGTTAATTGAACATGGTGCATGTCCATCATATTCCCATTCTTCAATTGTTCTAACGTCGACAATAATTTGATTCATAATTTTATTTTTCTGTTGATGCAAAAATAGAATGGCTCGAAATATTTTTTTGTGACGATAGTTACAATAGATTAAAAAGATAAATAGATTGATAATAATGGAAATTTGAAGGACAAAAAAAAAGCTTCGATATTTCTATCGAAGCTTTACCACTTGTTGTACCTAGGGCGGGAATCGAACCCGCACGACCTGTAAGGGTCACAGGATTTTAAGTCCTGCGTGTCTACCAGTTCCACCACCTAGGCATCTTCAAAAAAATAACCTCTCGTTAAGAGAGGCGAAGATTGAGCGAAAGACGAGATTCGAACTCGCGACCCCGACCTTGGCAAGGTCGTGCTCTACCAACTGAGCTACTTTCGCTTTTTTGATTGTGGACTGCAAATATAGAGTTTTTCGTTTTCTTGTCAAGAAATATTTTAAAATACTTGCTTAGGGCCTGTTTTTCAGGTAAAAATAGTAATGGGTAATGGGTAGTGAGTAGTGGGTTTTAAAAAAATCCTAATAACTAATCACTAATCACTTCTCAATACTCAATACTCAATACTCAATTCTCACAACTAAGCGTAAGCGTATCATACGCCAAATACACTCCCTCAGGTAATTCTTTCTCCACTTCTTCATGTAAGCCTAATTGGTGAGAAATATGTGTTAAGTAGGTTTTCTCTGCTCCTATTTCTTGAGCTAGAGCAATGGCTTCTGCTAATGTGAAATGCGAAATATGGTCTTCTCTACGTAGTGCATTTAATACTAAAATCTTAGATCCTTTTATCTTTTCTTTTTCTTCTTCAGAAATCGTTTTAGCATCAGTTATATAGGTGAAATCTCCTATGCGAAATCCATATACTGGAAGTTTGTAATGCATCACTCGAATAGGTAAAACATCAATTCCTTGAATGTTCATTCCTTTTTCTTTTATATGATGTAAAATTACTCTAGGTAAGCCTGGATAATTTGAACCTGAAAAGATATATGAGAATTCGTTTTTTAAGGCGTTCTGAACACGTTCTTCTGCATAAACATCTATTTCCCTATCATGCTTAAAATTAAAGGCTCTTACGTCGTCTAATCCTGCTATATGGTCTTTGTGCTCGTGGGTGAATAGAATGGCATCTAATTGCTTTACTTTATTACGTAGCATTTGGTACCTAAAATCGGGACCAGAATCAATCACTATAACTTTTCCTAGGTGTTCTATCATTACAGATGAACGTAAACGATTGTTCCTCGTATCACTTGATGTGCATATGGCACATTCACAAGCAATTACTGGTACTCCCTGAGATGTTCCTGTACCTAAGAATGTGATTTTCACTAATTAGATTTTTGAGATTTTATAGATTGAAAAAACTTCGCTTGGTTTTCATCAAATAAAGTTTCGTCGATTTCAATTTCTTTTAGAATTTCAGCTAATGCAGCAATCTTAACATCCATCGTCGCAAATTTATTTACAACTACCACTTTTGCTTCTAATATTAAACACGAGCCCGGCTTGAAATTCCCTTTCTCGTATCTAACTTTATATTGCTGAACTTTAAATATATCTTCTATTTTATCGAGTGTTCCTTGTGAAATTTTCATGATGATTATCTTAAATCTACAACTTCTACGCCTGGATATTTCTTAGCATCAAACATAAATGTTCCAGCATTAATGGCAAAGTTTGGCATAAATTCTTTGATGGCATAAGTGTATCTGTTACCAGTTTTTTCAAAAATTACACTTTTTACAATTTGCTTCGATGCTTTATCAACGGTCAATTTTATTTTGAAAAAGTTTTTAGTTTTATCCGTTGGCGTTAATTCTATATTCTGCTGAACCTTTCCTCCCACTTTTTTCTCATCGACAAATTTGTACAAAAATCCTTTTTCATACATCGTGAAAATTTCATTTGGTTTAATTCCACCTTCTGCTGGATCCACTGAATTTACTTGCACTTCCTTAGCTTCTTTCATGTATGTCCATATCGTTTTTCCATCGCAAATTACTTCTTGCCCTGCAATAGCTAATCTATACTTAGCACCAGAAAGTATAATAGTACCCGATTGAGTTTCCTTAATTTTTGCAGTAGGATTTTCTAAAGTATAACTAAAGTCAGCTTTCATAGACTTATATGATCTATACTTAGAACTTACTCCGCTTAAAATGTCTTTTGCTTTCTTATCCCCTTGAGCAAATACACCCAATGTTGTAAGGATTAATAAAGCTATTGTTGTTATTTTTTTCATTATATGATATAAATGCTAATCCCGATAGCCTTCGGGACTAAATACTAAATTCTAAATTCTAATCCCGATAGCCATCAGGACTAAATTCTAATCTCACTACCCACTACTCACTACTCACTACTCTTATTAAACAAGGCGTTCAAATGTTGCTCTAAATGATACTCATCTTTTATTAGCACTTCTCTCGCTTTAGATCCTTCGAAGCTACCAACAATCCCGAATGCTTCTAACTGATCAATAATTCTGCCTGCTCTATTGTATCCTAATTTAAGCTTACGCTGAATTAAAGAGGTCGATCCCTGTTGATGCATAACGATTAAACGTGCAGCTTCTTCAAATAGTGCATCACGTTCGTTTACATCCATATCTCTAGAGCCTGAACCTTCCCCGTTTTCATCAACATACTCTGGTAAAATATGTGCGCTAGGGTACGCTCGCTGTGCCCCAATAAAATCAGTTACTTTCTCCACTTCTGGAGTATCCACAAAAGCACATTGGATACGAATAATATCACTTCCTAATGATAATAACATATCTCCTCTACCAATTAACTGCTCCGCTCCTCCTGCATCTAAAATCGTTCTAGAGTCGATTTTCGAACTAACTCTAAATGCTAATCGTGCTGGGAAGTTTGCTTTAATGGTACCTGTAATAACATTTACA
>CAZYBY010000422.1:0-6365 GCA_964645385.1 uncultured Sphingobacterium sp. | reverse complement strand
AGGTGTGAAAATTTTAAATGGATTTGAAGTTGTTAATTTTAATAATAATTCAGACGGTGTTGAAATAAACATTATAGATCTGCAATCGAAAAATATTTCTATTTCAACAAAAAAATTAATGCTATGTACAAATGCTTTTGTGCATAAATTAATTCCCGGTATAGATGTAAAACCCGGAAGAGGGCAAGTGTTTATTACGAAGCCAATCGATAATTTAAAAGTAAAAGGAACATTTCATTACGATGAAGGATATTATTATTTCAGAAATATTGACAATAGAATTTTAATTGGAGGAGGAAGAAATTTAGATTTCGAAAGAGAAACTACAACTGAGTTTGGAATTACAAAATTGGTAAAAAATAAAATTACTGAATTGCTTAACACAATTATTTTACCAGGTATTGCATGGGAATACGATATGGAATGGAGTGGAATAATGGCATTCGGGAATGAATTAAAACCCATTGTTCAAGAACTCAAACCGAATGTATATTGCGCAGTAAGATGTAACGGAATGGGCGTTGCGATGGGATCGAAAGTTGGGGAGGAACTCGCTACTCTTGTACTAAGTACTATGTACTAAGTACAATGTACTAAGTACAATGTACTAAGTACTATGTATTAAGTATCATGTAAATTTTTTTATAATTCATAATACATAATACATAATACATAATACATAATACATAATACATAATACATAATACAATGTACTCAATACATTACCGCTCCATTATTAATATCATAAGTTTGCCCAGTTACACTTTGTTGATGTAATAAGTAGGCAACAAGATCTGCTATTTCTGAAGGCTCAGACATTTTACGAAGAGGAACAGATTGCATCGCGATATCATAAAACTCTTGTACACTCACACCAATACCATCAGCAATACCTTGCATTCCATCTTGCGACATTTGTGTATTAACCCAACCTGGACAAATTGCATTTACCAAAATTTTATCATCAGCATATTGTATAGACATTGATCTCATCAATCCTAACAAGCCAGCTTTTGATGCACAATAAGCCGAATAATTTGCAACTCCTAAGCGAGCCAAAATAGAAGATGTCATTACGATATGTTTAAAGATAGAAGATGAAGCTTTTAAATGAGGTAAAAATGTATTGATGAAATTATAAGTTCCTGTAAGGTTGGTTTCAACAATATCATTCCATCTATCTTTTTCTCCCCAATAGTTTTCACCACCGATACCAGCATTTGCAACTAGAGCATCAATTGGTCTGCGCAATGAAGGTATACAAGCAGACAAGCTTTCTTTGTTTTTTATATCAGCAGATAGTGCGTAATGATCGCCATCTTTTAAAGCAATTAAAGTTTTTTGTAAATGAACTGCATTTCGACCGAGTAAATAACAATCGAAATTTAACTCACTTAAACGAATAGCAATAGCTCTACCAATTCCAGAGCCTGCTCCGCAGATGATGACAGATTTTCTCATGATTAAATGTAAGTAGAAAAATGAAAATAGAGAATAAAAAATTTGAATAGAAAATTATTATTAAAACAAAAAAGGCTGGATTAAATATTTAATCCAGCCTTTTCTATAGCTTTTATATTTTATAAACCAGCTTCTTTATCAAGGTAGCTTTGAACAATATCAATTGCATTCGTTATAACATCGCTTAATGCGGTAATGAATGTTCCGGGTTGCGCAGTTGAAATCGCATGTTTAATAGCTTCAACTTCTTTAGGAATAATTTCGTAGGTAATTTGTTTATCTACTGAGTTAATACCTTTTAATAATAAGTTGATAATTTCTTCTTCAGTTCTACCACGTAAATGTTTTTCCTGACGAATAATAATATGATCAAACATACGAGCGGCAATTGCACCACAATCTGTAATATCTTGATCTCGACGATCGCCAACACCAGCAATTATACCAACCTTATGAGGTGATTCAACTTGATTCAAATAACTTTCAACAGCCTTGTAACCTGCGGGATTATGTGCAAAGTCGATCATCACTTTAAATTCTTTAAAGTTAAAGATGTTCATACGACCAGGAGTTTGAGCAGCAGAAGGAATAAAGGTTTCAAGCGAAAGACGCATATCTTCAGTTTTGAATCCGTATAGATATCCAGCAAGTGTTGCGGCCAAAACATTGGCTATCATGAATTGAGCTTTACCACCAAGCGTAAGAGGAATTGTAGTTACTTTCTCGACACGAATTTTCCAATCACCTTTCTTAATCGTTACAAAACCATTTTCATAAATAGCAGCTACGCCACCAGCTTTGCAATGTTTTTTGATAACAGGATTATTTTCATCTAAACTGAAATAAGCAATCTTACAATCGAGTTCACTTGCAATCTTAACACAGTATTCATCTTCAGCATTAAGCACAGCCCAACCATCTTTCTTCACACTCTTAACAACTGTCGATTTAACTCGAGCAACATCCTCAAGCGTATTAATATCATTTAATCCTAAATGATCTTCTTGAATATTTGTAATGACTCCAATATCACAACGGCTGAAACCTAAGCCAGAGCGAAGAATTCCACCTCGTGCAGTTTCTAATACAGCGAAATCGACAGTTGGGTCTTTCAAAATAAACTCTGCACTATACGGACCAGTAGTATCACCTTTTTCTAACATATGGTTTTGAACATAGATACCATCTGATGTAGTGAAGCCAACACGGTATCCCATATTTTTTACGATATGAGAAATTAGACGGGTAGTAGTTGTTTTACCATTTGTACCCGTAACTGCAATAATTGGAATACGAGAAGGTTTGCCTGGAGGATATAACATATCGATAACAGGAGCGGCAACATTTCTTGGTAAACCTTCAGCAGGTGCCAAATGCATTCGGAAACCTGGCGCAGCATTAACTTCTAATATTACACCACCATTTTCTTTTAGAGGCTGAGTTAAATTTTCAGCCATAATATCGATACCACAAACATCTAACCCGATTACTCTTGAAATACGTTCTGAAAGGAAAATATTTTCAGGATGCATCATATCAGTAACATCGATAGATGTTCCACCTGTAGATAAGTTCGCAGTAGATTTTAAATAAACGATTTCATCTTTTTTCGGAATACTATCTAAAGTGTATCCAAGTTTTTCTAATAGATCTGTTGTATCACGATCAATGGTTATTTCTGTTAATACATTTTCATGTCCGTAACCACGTCGAGGATCTTGATTTTCAATTTCAATTAATTTTCCAATAGTATTTGTACCATCACCTTTAACATGTGCAGGTACACGTTGTGCAGCAGCAACAACACGATTATTAATTACAAGAACACGAAAATCGTAACCCGTAATAAAGCGTTCAACAATTACTTTTCTAGAATATTTTTTTGCGAATTCTAATCCAGCTACAGCATCTTCCCAAGTTTTTACATTGATAGAAGCACCTTTCCCGTGATTTCCATCTAATGGTTTAAGCACAATTGGATAACCGATACGATCGATACAATTTTTTAAATCCTCTTCATCAATTACGATATCACCTTTAGCAACTGGAATCGCAGCATTATAAAGCATTTTTTTAGTGAGCTCTTTGTTGCATGCTATATCTACAGCGATATTAGAAGTTTTATCAGTAATGGTAGCTTGAAAACGAACTTGATTTACACCATACCCTAATTGGATAAGGGAATTTGTTCCCAAACGTATCCAAGGAATATCTCTCGAAACAGCTTCATCTACCAATGATGCAGTACTTGGACCTAATCGAACATCCTCTCGGATTTCACGCATACGCATAATATCTGCTTGAACATCGTATTCTTCGCCAGAAATTAATGCTTCTGCAATTCTAACAGCAGATTCGGCAGCGAAAAGTCCAACACTTTCTTCTGTATAACTAAAAACAACATTATATATACCAGGAGATTTGGTTTCTCTGGTTCTTCCAAAACCAGTTTCCATTCCTGCAAGTGTTTGAATTTCTAAAGCAATGTGCTCGATAACATGCCCCATCCAAGTACCACGACGAACACGTTGAAAAAATCCACCAGGTACGCCTTCTGAACAACGATGCTCGTACATCGTAGGGAACATAGCCTCAAGACGATCAGCAAAACCATCAACTAGGTTGCTTGGTTTTTGCTCCATATCTTCGAGGTCCAGACGCATTTGAATTAATTTTTTACGGCGAACACTCCAGATATTTGGTCCCCTTAACGCTTGTACACTTAATATTTTCATATGCGTAAGTTTAGTTTGATTCGTAATTTAATAAAATAAACTTTTTAATTCCAAATACATGCAGGCATATTTTATAAAAATATTACTATCATTGTTTTTAGAATTAATATTCCATTAACAATATTATTATATGAAACCAATAGGGAAGCTAATCATTATTGGGGGGGCAGTAGATACCGGTAGCTTTACCGAGAAGAATTACAAAGAAGAAATTGAGAACAATTTAAATTTTTTCGAAAAAGGAATTCTAAAACGTATCATCTTAGAATCGGCAAATCAAGAAATGTCGAGAATCGAAGTAATCACTACAGCATCACAAATTCCAGAAACTGTAGGTGAAGAATATGTAAAAGCATTTTCATATTTAGGTTCGAATAATGTTGGTGTAATGAACATCAAAGTTCGCGACGAAGCAAACGACGAACAATTTGTACAACGATTAAGAGATGCGGATGTAGTTATGTTTACTGGTGGAGACCAGTTGCGTTTAACATCAATCCTTGGTGGTACAGAATTTCATAAATTACTTATTAAAAAATACCAGGAAACTAACTTCGTAATTTCAGGAACATCAGCGGGAGCAGCAGCTTGTTCGAATAATATGATTTATCAAGGATCAAGTTCGGAAGCACTTCTTAAAGGTGAAGTAAAAATTACAGGTGGTTTAGGTTTGATAAATGATGTAATTATTGATACTCATTTTGTGCATCGTGGAAGAATAGGAAGATTATTCCAAGCCGTAGTAAGCAATCCTATGATTTTAGGAATTGGTTTAGGAGAAGACACCGGCTTATTAATAAAGGATGGACATGAAATGGAAGCGATAGGTTCGGGATTGGTAATTTTAGTTGACGGCAGAACTATTCGTGATACAAATATAACAGACGTAGCGATTGGTACACCAATATCAATAGAGCATTTAGTGGTACATGTTATGTCGATGCACGATTTATTCGATTTAGATAATCATAAAATGATTATCAACAAAAACCGTAAACAAGATCACGATAAATACGCAAAAATAGATCGATGAAATTAATCATACACGGAGGATTTTTTTCCGAATCAAGTACAAGTTTAGAAGTAAAACTTGCCAAGCAAAATGCACTCAAGGAAATTGCAAGTAAGAGTTACGAATACTTAAAATCACACTCTGCATTAGATACTGTTGTTTATGCAGTTGCATTATTAGAGAACAACGAATTGTTTAATGCTGGATTAGGATCTCAAATTCAGAGTGATGGAAAAATTCGAATGAGCGCATCAATTCATGATGGAAATACTAAAAAATTCTCAGGAGTGATTAATGTTCAGAATATTCAGAATCCAATTGAATTAGCGAACATTTTAATGAGCGAAGATGATAGAGTTTTAGGAGCTGAAGGAGCAAATAAATATGCTGAAGAAAAATCAATTCCTTATTACAACCCAGAATTACCACAACGCAGAAAAGAATACGAGGATAAAATAAAATCATTAGGATTAGGAACTGTAGGTTGTGTAGCATTAGATGCTGCAGGAAAAATTGCAGCAGCTACATCGACCGGTGGTAAAGGCTTTGAGCCCGGCCTCCTTCACCGCGTCCTTCTGGGAGCCCCGCACGTCCACCGCGTCGGGGATGCGGGCCACCAGCTCGTCCTGCTCGTAATCGGTGTTGCACCAGACCACGAACGGCTCCGCCGAGGCGTTGACCAGCTCGGCAACCTTCGCGGCACGCTCGGCCGCGGTCATCCGCATTTCCCGGTGGATGCTGGTCGCCGTAAGCCGGTCGCAGCGGACCAGGTAGCCGGGGGCCGCTCCCGTCACCGCGTCCACGCTCACAACGTGCTGGTGGTACTCGATCTCCGGGAGGTGGTAATTGTCGTCGGGGTAGCCGAGGTCGCTGGGCTTGTCCAGGCACACCGCCCAGGAGGCCACCCACTGCCAGAAGTCCTGCTCCGCGTGGTGCTTCAGGACGTAGTGGCCGGTCGTGGACTGGTCCGGGATGAACCACCGGGCCTGCATCTCGTTGCTGTCCATCACCCCCAAGAATTGTGCGTGGTTGCCCAACTCCTTGCAGTCGTTGGGGGCAGGTGTTGCGGTGCAGCAGAGACGGAAATGCGTGTTCTGAAACGCGGTGAGGAGGTAGGTTTTCGTCTTCCCCGTAAAAGACTTAAGTATGGACGATTC
>CAZYBY010000421.1:0-8854 GCA_964645385.1 uncultured Sphingobacterium sp. | reverse complement strand
TTAAGTATTGGATCTGTTAGGGCTCAAGTTTGGACTTTAGATAAATGCGTGAGTTATGCAATGGAGAATAATTTGAACATTAAGCTGTCGAAGTTAAATGTTGATTTAGCAGAAATTAATAAATTGGATTCTCGTTTTGCGATGTATCCAAACTTAAATGGTTCGGCTTCTCAATCAAATTCTTTCGGTAGAGCAATTAACCCTTTTACCAATACATACGTTTCTCAGAATGTTAGTTCTATCAATTTGAATGCAAGTTCAAATGTTACGGTTTTCAATGGTTTCAATCGTATCAATAATTTTAAGAGTGATAAGGAATCTTTAGAAGCTGAAAAATTAACTTTAGAAAAAAGCAGAAACGATATGGCATTGATGGTAATCAATGCATACATGAATGTATTGTATACTCAAGATTTAGTACGAGTTGCTAAAGAACAATTAGAAGTTACAAAATCTCAATTAGATCGTTCTGAAAAAAATGCTGCAGTAGGAAATGCAACTCAAGGTGATGTATTAAATATTAAATCGCAAGTTGCAACAGATGAATTGAATTTAACTACTGCACAAAATAATGCTGATATCGCAAAGTTAGATTTAATACAATTGTTAGATCGCGATCCTGGGGAAGGTTTTGAAGTTGTTCGTCCGGAAAATGTTGATCAATATTTAACTGCAAATACATTTGCAAATTTAAAAGATGTGTATTCAAATGCTGAGGCTAGTTTACCCGACATCAAAATTTTAGAATACAAATACAATGCAGCAAAATATAGTTTAGCTGCAGCAAAAGGAAGTTTATATCCACGTTTAAATCTAGGTGCTGGTTTAGGCTCGGATTATGCAAACGTAAACACATCATCATTTAAAGATCAACTTAACAACAACTTCTCAAAATACATTTCATTTCAGTTGTCTGTGCCTATTTTCAATAGTTTCAGTGCAAGAAACAATGTAAAGAGAGCAAATATTGCATTAACTTCTGCGGAGATAAATAAACAACAAGCGAAATTGACGTTAAGTAAAAATATCCAACAAGCTATTGCTGATTTGAAGGCTGCTAAGATGAAATACGAATCGACAAGCAAAAGCAATCAATCTTTGAAAGAAGCATTTAAATATAGCCAACAACGATTCGATGTTGGATTGTTGAATTCTGTGGATTATGGCTTGTCTAAGAATAATGTAGCACGTTCGGAAGCGGATTTAATCCAAGCTAAATATGAATTAATACTAAGAGCGAAGCTTCTTGATTTTTATAATGGGAAACCACTAACTTTTTAATAATTTCGACCTAATTAATTTAATATCATGTTAAAGAAGAAAAAAAATATCCTGGTATATCTTTCAGCAATAGTTGTAGTTCTGCTTATCGTATTAATTGTAGGTAAGAAAAAAGGATGGTTTGGTGGAACTAAGGCTGAAGAAGTAGCCGTAGAAAAGGTTGAGAAAAGAAATATTGTAGAAACAGTATCTGCTTCAGGTAAAATTCAGCCTGAAATTGAAGTAAAAATTTCTCCTGATGTTTCTGGAGAGATTATTGGTCTTTATGTGAAAGAAGGAGATAAGGTTAAGAAAGGTCAATTACTTGTTAAAATTCGTCCAGATGTGTATGAATCTTATCGTGATCGTGCAGCAGCAGCTTTAAATAATAGCAAAGCGAATTTATCAAACGCTGAAGCTCGCTTCATTCAAGCAGAGCAAGCATTTAAACGTAATACGAAGTTGCATAATGATAAAGTAATTTCAGATGCGGATTATGAGCAAGTGAAAAGTAATTACATGGTTTCTAAAGCCGAAGTTGAAGCTGCTCGTTTTAATGTAAAAAGTGCTGAAGCTTCTGTAAAAGAAGCACAAGATAATTTAGTAAAGACAACAATCTTCGCACCAGTAGATGGAACCGTATCTAAGCTGAATGTTGAACTTGGAGAAAGGGTAGTGGGAACTTCTCAAATGTCGGGTACTGAAATGCTTCGTATTGCTAACTTAAACAGCATGGAAGTAAATGTAGATGTAAACGAAAATGATATCAACCGTTTAAGTTTAGGCGATACAGCGACTATTGAAGTTGATGCATTTATCGATAAAAAATTCAAAGGTGTTGTAACTGAAATTGCAAACTCTGCAAGTGTTGTTGGTAGTAGCGCAGATCAAGTAACAAACTTTACAGTTAAAATTAGAGTTCTACCAGAATCTTATGCTGATTTAGTTTCTAAAGATAAAAGTTTACCATCTCCATTCCGTCCAGGTTTATCTGCAACAGTAGATATTCAAACGGAAAAGATTACTGACGTATTAACTATTCCAATTCAAGCAGTCACTACACGCGACGATACAACGAATTTGAATGAATCGCCTATCGTGAAAACTGTTGCGAAGAAAGAAGACAACAAAGAATCTGAAAGTAAAAAGAAAACCACTGAAAAATCAACAGATTTATTTGAATATGTTTTCGTAGTAGAAAATGGTAAGGTGAAAATGCAATTAGTGAAAACTGGAATTCAAGATGATCAATATATACAAATCATTTCAGGCTTAAGCGAAGGACAAGAAGTTGTAACAGCTCCTTATCTTTCAATTTCTAAAAAGCTGAAAAACGGAACTGCAGTAAAAGTGGTTAAGGAAGAAGATTTGTTTAAGGAAGAAAAGAAATAATTCGAAGGTTCGAATTAATGTTCGTCGGAAAGTTTTGTTCGTCGGAAAGTTTTGTTCGTCGGAGCGTCCTCGCTCCGACTTTTTTATTGATTGTCGGAGCGAGGACGCTCCGACGAACCGACGCTCCGACGAACCGACGCTTTGACGAACTACTTATCATTCTGACGAAGTAACTCGTATAAACTTCTAGCTTCACTTTCAGAAACTCCTTGATTCGGCATTCTTACGGTATATAGTTTTACTTGCTCTTGAAGCTCTGGATCTTTTTCTAACATTTTCTCAGGGTTGCTTACATAGTTCATAATCCACTCCGCTTTTTTTCTAGTGCTTATTCCTTTTAATCCCGGTCCAACTAACTTTTCATCGTTTAACTTATGGCAAGAAACACATTTATTCTCAAATGCTTGTTTTCCCGCTTCAACTAAGTTCTGATCAATTGTATCAGGTATGTTTACATTGCTAAATTTTCCTTCGCCGACAGTAGGGTCTTATGCCTTTTCTGAAGTATCTGCATTAGATGAATGTTGTGTAGTATCCGAGCCACCACAAGCTGTTAATAATGCTAATGAGGCAATAATAATTAGGTTTTGTTTCATGATTTGGGTTTTAACAAAGATATTTCTAATTATAGTTAATAGGAAATAAGTTATTAGTATAATAACACATCTCAATTCTCATAATATTGTCATATAATAAAAGTATTAAAGTGCTTGTTTGCTTTATTGGGTTTAAGCCTTTACTTTTGGGTAATAATTCATAAAAAATCGTAACAATATGGAAAACTTAATAGAAAACTTTATTGACGTCAGAGTAATTGAGCCAATTAACAAGCATAAAAGAATATTCGAGCGTTTCGATGCATTAGCAGCAGGAGAGAGTTTATTGATAATAAATGATCATGATCCGAAACCTTTGTATTATCAATTATTAGCTGAGCGAGGAAATGTGTTTGAGTGGTTATATATAGAAAATGGTCCGATTGAGTGGAGAGTAAACATTACACTTAGAGTAGATAATGCTGAAGAAACAGTGGGGCAGATTGCTGCAAAGGATATTAAGAAAGTTGAGATATTTAGAAAATACCGCATCGATTTTTGCTGCGGTGGCAAAAAATCTCTTGCAAAAGTATGTGAAGAAAAGGGCTTAGATCTTTCTACTGTTGAAGCTGAGTTGAATTCTGCTAATGATATGGCACCTCACGCGCATACAAACTTCAACGATTTTCCATTAGATTTTTTATGTGAATATATTGTTAATGCTCATCATTCATACACTAAAAAAACACTTCCAATATTAGTAGAACTAGGAGAAAAGGTTGCAAATAAACATGGTGGTAGAAACCCAGAGCTTATTAAAATAGCCAACTTAATAAATCTTATAAATACAGAACTTACCTTACATATGCGTAAAGAAGAAGTGGTGTTGTTTCCATTCATTCATCAATTAGTATCTAAATCTGAATCTGAAAAAGCAAAAGGATTGATAAAAGAACCAATTACCTTAATGGAGATGGAACATGAATCGGTTGGTTCTTATTTAGAAGAAATAGAACTATTCACCAATGGTTTTAATCCTCCCGCAAATGCTTGTAATTCTTTTAAACTGTTGTATCATACATTAAAACAATTTAATGAAGATGTTCATTTGCATGTTCATTTAGAAAACAACATTTTATTCTCAAAAGCTTTAGACTTAATAAAATGATAACTACTGAAAATAAAAATATTTTGGATACTCCTGAAATAGTAAAATTCGATGTTCGTCCAATTTTACTAGGTGGAGTTGATCCATTACAACAGATCCTTGCGAAAGTAAATGAATTAGCGGATAAGCAGATACTAGAACTTACCAATTCATTTATGCCTGTACCTTTACTTCATCTTTTAGAGAAAAAGGGATTTACACATGAAATTGTATTGCATTCGGAAAAATTATGCATTGTAAAATTTTGGAAAAGTATTTCTGAGATAAAACAAAACAATGAACCGAAGGATGTTCAGGATAGTAAAGATTGGGATCAAGTATTTGCCAAATACGCAAATGCATTAGTAAATATTGATGTCCGACAATTAGCTATGCCTCACCCAATGATTAGTATTTTAGAAGCAATAGATGTGTTAGGGGAAAACGAGGCTTTGTATGTAAAACATCACAAAGTCCCATTGTTTTTACTTCCAGAGTTAGTTGAACGGAAAATTGAATTCAGAATTCGTCGGGTAGATGAAAAAGAAGTTCACTTAATTTTATTTCATAAATAATAGTTTAATGAATATCCCTGCAACAGATAGTAATGTAACAAAGGCGAATATAGTATGGCCATTTTATGCGTATGCTACTGTTGCATTTTTTGTTGCTTGTTTGTTGTTAAGCTTTAATTCAACTTTATTATTGGGGCATTATTTTCAGCCCATATTATTATCTATAACCCATACCATGGCATTAGCATGGGGAAGTATGGTAATTATTGGTGCTACGTTACAATTGCTCCCTGTATTAACCGGTAATGCAATTAAGGAGGTAAAACTTGCAAAGTTTATTTTTTATCTAACAAGTTTTAGCATCCCTTTTTTAATATATGGTTTTTATCATTTTGTATTTGGATACGTTTTTTTTATCTCAGCAATACTTTTTATTGTTGGCATAATATTTTTGGTTTGGGTTGTTTTTCAAAATGCGAAGAGTAGCGAACTAATTCAAGTAGATTATGTATTATCAGCAAGTATATATTTATTGATAACTATTTTACTTGGATTCTTACTAGCTTTAAATTTCAGTTATTCTGTCCTTCCTGAAAGCTCTTTGCATTATTTGAAATTACATGCACATTTAGGAATAATTGGATGGTTCTTATTTCTAATTATTGGTGTAGGATCTAAATTAATTCCGATGTTTTTTATATCCAAATATGAAAATCAGAAACTACTTAAATTAATATATTATATTCTTCATATTAGTTTGCTTATTTTTATAACAAGTCAAACTTTTATTAATGAAAAAATGCTATTATACATCAGCATTATTGGAATTATAATTTCTATACTGATGTTCATCTATTTCATTTGGAACTCTTATAAAATGAGAATTAAGAAGCATATTGATTTAGCAATGAGAGCAGCTCCATTTTCAAAAATGATGTTATTGTTGGGAATAGGTTTATTACTATTCTCATTCGTTTTGAACGATATTTCGATTGTAGTAAGTTATGGATTTGTAGTGTTTTTTGGTTGGATAAGTTTATTGATTTTAGGCATGACATTCAAAACACTTCCATTCATTATTTGGAATGATAAGTTTGCTAATTCAAGAGATATAAAAAATCCGAAGGATTTGTATTCTGCTATATTATTAAAAATAATGCTGATGATTTATATTATAGGCGTGGTATTGACTATACTAGGTGTTTTATTGAAAATAAAATTGATAGTACTAGCGTCTACATATTTATTGAGCATAGGTGCGTTTTTGTATTTGATAAATGTTTTTAAAATTTTATTTTTAACACCGAAACATGTTAGAGAGTGATTCTATAGAGAAAGGTATTGCCATTACAGCATTAGAACAAGTAATGGATCCTGAAATCGGATTAAGTGTAATTGATTTGGGCTTAATCTATGAAATAAATTTTAAGGATGAGGAAGTTGAAGTGATAATGACTCTTACAACACAAATGTGCCCCATGGGAAATTCTATTATGGAAAATGTACGATTAACTATGGCACAATATTTTGTAAATTATACAATAAATGTTAAATTAGTTTTCGAGCCAGAATGGTCGCACGAAAACATTTCGATTAAGGGTAAAGAATTTTTAAATTCATAAAATTATGTTGAGTCACACGTGTAAATCGGCTATTAAGGCAGTTCTCTATTTATCATCTAAATTCGATTCGAATTCTAAATCGACAATAAAGGATATTGCTATACAAATTGATGTAAGTGAACATACATTAGGAAAGCTATTACAAGTATTAGTAAAGAAAAATATAATTTGTAGCGAAAAAGGCCCATCTGGTGGATTTTACATAACCAAAGCACAGCTGAAATTACCTGTAATGAGCATTGTCGAAGCTATCGATGGTACGGAAACATTCAAAGAATGTGGGTTAGGTTTAACAAAATGCAATAATTCGAAACCTTGTTCTATACATAATCAATATAAAGTAGCTCGTGATTTATTTGTAGATATTTTTAATAATAATAAAATATCTGATTTGGGAGATTCTGTCAATAAAGGCTTATCGTATCTCGTAAATTAACTATGAATATAGATCCAGATTTATTAGTAGCCTGGGGAGGCGTATACAAAAAGTACGATAAACACGAACATGTTTTCTATGAAGATGAGCATGCGCGTTGTTATTATCAGATTGTAGAAGGTAGTGTAAAAATGTATAACTCTAATGAAGCTGGAAAAGAATATTTACAAGGGATTTTCTATCCTGGTCAAAGTTTCGGCGAACCTCCTATTTTTATTAATGAGCCATATCCGGCATCTGCGATGTGTTTGCAGAAATCGATTATCATTAGAATTTCTATCGATAATTTTCATAAGGTATTGGCAGAGTATCCGAATTTAATGGAACGATTTGTAAAGCATTTTGCCAGAAGAATCTATAATAAATCGATAACAGCAAAAGAAATTGTAAACAATAATCCTGAGCATAGAATAACAGCTTTTTTAGATTCGTTTAAAAAAGCACAAACTTCGAATGATCAACGTTTGCTTGTTCCGTATACCCGACAAGAGATTGCAAACTTTACTGGACTGCGAGTAGAAACAGTAATTCGCACATTGATAAAAATGCAATCATCTAATAAAATTGAAATCGTACATCATAAATTATACTACTAACATGAAGTATAAAAATTGGGTATTAATAATTGTTCTCAATCTTTTCATAGTGGCATTACTAGGCCTATTAATGAGATATAAAATTGCATTTTCATTACCATTGCTTGAGCAAAAGCATATACAACATGCACATTCACATTTCGCATTTACCGCATGGATAAGTCAGGCATTATATTTAATGTTGATACATTTTTTAGAAAGCAATACAAGTATCGATACGAAAAAATACAATGGAATTCTTTGGGTAAATACTTTTCTTTCAATAGGAATGATGATATCTTTTATTCTAAAAGGATACCATATTAGTTCAAATACCTTTTCATTTTCAATAATAATTACTTCCTTATTTTTTACTTATCATTTTATAAAAGATTCTAAGAAGTTTGAAGCACATAAGTCGATAAAAAAATGGTTTTACGCAGGATTGTTGTTTAATATTTTATCAACCTTTGGTACCTTCTATTTGGCATATATGATGATCAATAAAGTATTTCATCAAGAAACACAATTAGCTAGCGTGTATTTCTATTTGCATTTTCAATACAATGGTTGGTTCATCTTTACTTGTTTAGGGATGATGTTTTATCAACTCAATAAATCAATTACAATTAGAAATCAAGGGAGATTATTTTGGATGTTTTTCATAAGTACATTTCCAAATTATTTTCTCTCAATTTTATGGTTGAAAATACCAATAGTTTTATATGCATTGGTTATAGTTACATCTTTTGTACAACTACTTGTTTGGTTGTATATTCTTTTTGAAATATATAGAAATAGATCAATTTTTAAAGTAATTAAGGATCAGTATTTCAAATCGATTTTAGTTGTGCTGATTTCATCTTTCACTATTAAATTAACCTTGCAATTACTCTCAACCATACCAAGTATCAGTCATTTAGCTTATAGTTTACGGCCTATAGTTATTGCTTACTTGCATTTAGTATTACTTGTAATTATTTCCTTATTCATACTACAATATTTTACGAAATATATTTTAAAGGTGAATACTCCACTTGCCTTATTTATATTTATGATTTGCATACTCGCAAACGAATTATTGTTAGGTATACAAGGTTTTGCAGGAATCTTCACTATTAGTATTCCTAATATTCATTATTACTTATTTGGGGTAAGTGTTTTTATTTTAGCTAGCGTTTTATATACTCTTAGAAGTATACGTAGTTTATGATTCAACTCATAAATCTATTTGTTTTCAGATATTACTTTTGATTAAACAATTAAACGTTATGGAAACAATAGTTAAATCAATTTTCTTTTCAGAAATTGTACTTTGCACAGCATGTGGCACAGGAAGTACAACCGAAAATCAAACAGCTACAACAAGTA
>CAZYBY010000420.1:0-4120 GCA_964645385.1 uncultured Sphingobacterium sp. | reverse complement strand
CGTTTATCAACAGCTTTCGACTCTGTAACTTTATACGGAGAAGATCCTCATGTTCGTCCGGATATCTATGGAAAAATTGGTAACTCAGGTGTAAGTATCGCTACACTTGATGATGCTAAGAAATTATATTCTGGTTTCGATTTATGCAATCCGAGCACTTCAGTTTCGATGACTATCAATGGTCCTGCACCGATGTTACTTGGGTTCTTCATGAATACCGCAATCGATCAACAATGCGAAATCTATATCAAGAAAAACGGATTAGAAGCAGAGGTAAATAAAAAGATTGAAGAAATCTATAAACAAAAAGGAATTTCTCGCCCTACCTATCAAGGCGTATTACCAGAAGGAAATAATGGCTTAGGCTTAATGTTATTAGGTGTAACAGGCGATCAAGTACTACCTAAAGATGTTTACGAACAGATTAAAGCATATGCTATCTCTACCGTTCGTGGTACAGTTCAAGCAGATATTTTAAAGGAAGATCAAGCACAAAACACTTGTATTTTCTCAACTGAATTTGCCTTAAGAATGATGGGTGATATTCAACAATATTTTATCAATGAAAAAGTAAGAAACTTCTATTCAGTTTCTATATCAGGATATCATATTGCAGAAGCTGGAGCGAACCCTATTTCGCAATTAGCATTTACCTTAAGTAATGGATTTACTTTTGTAGAATATTACTTAAGTAGAGGTATGCATATCGACGATTTTGCACCAAACTTATCGTTCTTCTTCTCTAATGGTATAGATCCAGAATACTCTGTAATTGGTAGAGTATCGAGAAGAATATGGTCTAAAGCCATTAAATATAAGTACAAAGGAAATGATCGTTCACAAAAATTGAAGTATCATATTCAAACTTCTGGAAGATCATTACACGCTCAAGAAATTGACTTCAACGATATACGTACTACACTTCAAGCATTATACGCGATTTACGATAACTGTAATTCATTACATACAAATGCTTATGATGAAGCGATTACAACACCTACAGAAGAATCTGTGCGTAGAGCAATGGCTATTCAATTAATTATTAATCGTGAATTAGGTTTAGCAAAAAATGAAAATCCAATTCAAGGAGCATTTATTATTGAAGAGCTAACGGATTTAGTGGAAGAAGCAGTATTAGCAGAATTCAAACGTATATCGGATAGAGGTGGAGTTTTAGGTGCTATGGAAACCATGTACCAAAGAGGAAAAATTCAAGAAGAATCGTTGTATTACGAAACTCTTAAACACAACGGAGAATATCCAATTGTAGGGGTAAATACTTTCTTAAATAAAAAAGGATCCCCAACTGTAGTTCCATCAGAAGTTATTCGTGCTACAGAAGAAGAAAAACAATATCAAATTTCTGCATTAAAAGCCTTCCAAGACCGAAATGCAGATCGTTCAGCAAATGCACTTACAGAACTTCAAAAAGCTGCTGTAGAGAACAAAAACATCTTTGAGCAATTAATGGAAGTTTCTAAAGTATGTTCATTAGGACAAATTTCTAATGCGTTATACAAAGTTGGTGGGCAGTATAGAAGAAACATGTAATTAATATGTTAATTAGATAATTTGTCAATATGTTAATGGACTTTGATTAACAATTTAACGTATTAACATATTAACTGATTAACAAATTAACATATTAACTAAGGGTAATTGTTTTTTTCAATGTCTTATTCCAAAAAAGACACTATGAAAAGAATACTTACCCTTATTTGTTTGCTTGCCTTTATTAAGATAAGCACAGCTCAAAAAAATGGTTTATCAATCTTAAAAACTAAAGATTTAGTTCAAACCACTGCGAAAAAGAAAAACTCAAAATTTTCGCCATCTCTTCAATTATCTAAAAAAGGAAATGAAAAATTTCCAGGCACAAAAGTTCATTACGAGTGGATTGAAATGATTAACGATTGGGAATATGCCAACACCTCTAGCATTTCGTATAATGCTGACGGGAGTATTGCCAATGAAATTCTTCAAGATGATCAACAAAATATAATTGGAAGAATTAATTATACCTACAATTCAAATGGTATGATGACACAAGCATTAATGGAAATACAAATGGCTCCAAATGTGTTCGTGCCTTATATGTCGACAATTAACGAATTTAATATTCAAGGTGATTTAACACTTTCTGAAAACAGAATGTGGAATAATAATGCTTGGGAAGTATTGTACGGAGACCGTTATGATATTGAATACAATGCCATGTTGGGGGTAAAATCAACTGTAGAATGCTATTGGAATGGTAGTAAATACGATAGTTCTATGCGAAGAGTTGAACGTTACGTAAATAATGTACTATCGAAAGAAGAGTCTTACCAATTTACAGGAGCCGAGTTTGTGCCGATTGATCAGTATGAATTTATCTATGATAATTCAGGTGTAGATACAGGTATGATTAAAAGATTGTGGGATGGTACTTCTTGGGTTGATGATCAATTATATTGTAATTATATCTGGGATTCTCCTTCAAAAGATTTTTTAACGAATACAAAAATCTTTCTAAAGGTTGGAGCTTCATGGAGACTATACCAACGAGAAACTTTTACGCACGATATATATGATAGCTTCAGTTATTTATTAGAGAATTATATGAATGGTAATTGGGAAGGGAATATGAGAATTCAGATTGTTAATAATACTTATAAGGCTAGAACCCTTTATTTATATGACTTATACTTAAATGGAACTTGGGAGGAATTATTCAGAATTGAAGAAGAATATGCATATGATAACGAAGGAAACGAAACCTTACATATTTATAAAGAATCGGATAGTAATGGACAATTAAATAATATTTACAAAGATGAATATAGTGATTTCATTACTATATCAGGGATTTCTTCGACAAAGAATAAAGCTTTGGGATTCTATCCTAATCCAAGTTCAGATTATATCAAGTTGAAAGATGGAAAATTGAGTGGCAAACAATTCACCATCTCAGATTTATCCGGAAAAATTGTTAAAACAGGACTTGTTGAAGAAAGTTTAAAAATCGACTTGTCGCAAATCAATGCAGGTTTATATATAATTAGCATAGACCTATACCAAGCAAAGATTCAATTAACACATTATCATATTAACTGATTAACAAATTAACATATTAAACTGGGTTCGTCGGAGCGTCCTCGCTCCAACAGTTTAGTAGAAGTCGAATAAGGAAACTTCAACGAGCAACATTAACACATTAACTGATTAACAAATTAACATATTACTTTGTCTCCTTTTTTTGGAATAATTACATTTTGGAACCCTCTATTTCGAAGTTGATCTGCAAAATATTCTTGAGCCTCTATGGTACCATGTACTAAGTAGAGGCTTTTTACTTTTGAAGGATCCTGACAGTTCACAAATTTTATCAACTCTTCATAATCGGCATGAGCACTATAAGAAGTGATAACTTCTATAGATGCATTTACTTCAAAGTTTTTACCATAAATGCTAACTTCCTTTGCACCATCTAACAACTTTCCTCCGATGGTACTTGGCTCACAATAACCGACAATCAGAATAGTATTATTTGGATCTTCTATATATTTTGCTAAATGATGCTTTATTCTTCCTGCATCCATCATTCCAGAAGCTGCAATAATAATGGCAGGACCTTCATCTTCATTAATAGCTTTAGATTCTTGAATAGTTGGAGTATAACGTAAAGTTGGAAATGCAAATGGATCGGGGTCGGTACGCATATAATCCAAAATATCTTCATTGAAATATTCTGTATGTCTGCGCATTATTTTAGTTGCACTTGTAGATAGAGGAGAGTCAACATATACACGCACTTTAGGTAATTTACCTTCTGTTCTCATTCTATCTAATGCGTAAACAATTTCTTGAGTTCTGCCTAAACTAAAAGCGGGGATAATTAATTTTCCTTGTTGTTCAATACAATTTTTAAGTACAGCATCTAATAATTTTTGTTCTGCATTTTCGGTAATGTCATGTAAACGATTTCCGTAGGTACTTTCCAATAATATTACATCTGCTTGAGGAAAATCGTCGGGAGCTTTTAATATTCTATCATTATAACGGCCAACATCTCCAGAGAAAAATATTTTTCTTACATCATCTTTAACTTTTATTTCAATAGTTATACATGCTGAACCTA
>CAZYBY010000419.1:0-6604 GCA_964645385.1 uncultured Sphingobacterium sp. | reverse complement strand
ACACCAAATCGCTCTAAATCGAAATTACCCGATTGAGAGTCCATAAATTCTATCGCACAGCAAGCAATACCAAAGCCCATAGGCCATAAAGACGATAGACGTGCCCAATTAAGAAGTTCTTCTAATTTAGTCACTACTACGCCTTCGCGTTCTAATTGGTGTGGTAGCTTACTCATTTGTATCTTTTTTAATTGCCGATCGGAATGCTGGTCGCCTTACAGTTGTAGGAGCTGCACTTGTAGTTGCTGCTACAGGTTCAGGTATTTCTTCTTTTTCTCTCAGTTTAAATTCTTTTATAGAATATTGAATATTATTAATAGAATCGTATAAATTTTTGGGGACTTTTGTATTAGTAGAAGGGATGGTAATTTCTGGACGAATCCATTCTAAATCACCTTTTCGCCAAACATAAGCCAAGCCAAGTAAAAGGATGAAAATGAAAATGCTCATTTCAATCATGTTAAACGCAGCCCAATGAGGAACATTTGTTAAAAGATTTTTATCCGCAAAAATAGTCGACCATGGGAACAAGAAAATCAATTCAACATCAAATAATAGGAAAATGATAGCGATAATGTAAAAGCGCATATTGAATGGAGTTCTCGAAGGACCTTCTGTTACCTCACCGCATTCGTAAGTAGAATTTTTAATAGGGTTCGGATTTTTCTTTTTCAAAAGGGCATTAACGGCCATGCCTATTAAGATAAACGATACTCCTAAGAGCATGATTAATAGGATTTTGCCAAATTCGCTAAGTTCTCCGCTTGCTTGCATGTTCAAAAATAATAAAAATATGGGCATTAATGCAGGTTTTGCGCAATCACATACCCACAAGCCCAAGCCCATTGAAAATTATACCCACCAAGCCAACCTGTAACGTCTACACATTCTCCACCAAAAAACAGACCTTGCACTTTTTTAGCCTCTAAAGTTTTAGAAGAAAGCTCGTTCGTATCTATACCACCTCGCATTACTTCAGCTTTTTCATATCCTTTATCGCCTGCAGGAATCACTTCAAAATTATGAATAGTGTTTTCAATTAATTCTAATTCAGCATTACTTAAGGAAGCTATGTTTTTATCGTATGGTAAGTAAACACTCATGGCTTCACAAAGTTTATTCGGAAGGAAAGTTGATAAGAAATTTTGAAGAAGTTTTTTACCATTCGATTGACGAGTTTCTTCGATTAATTTCCGAATCGATTGATGGGGTAGAAAGTCGATATATATTGGTTTTGGCGCTCTCCAATAGCTCGATATTTGTAAAATGGCGGACCCACTTAATCCCCAATGTGTAAATAATATATTTTCTTCAAAAGAAATCTCATCATTACGTACTATAGAATGCACACTTGTGCCACTCATTTTTTCGAACCATTTTCGTTCCTTATGCCCAATAACTAAAGGTACAAGGGCAGGGGCAGTTTTGGTTATTTTTATATCGAATTGTTTAGCCAGCTGAAATGCAAAGTCGGTAGCACCCATTTTCGGTATGGGTAATCCACCAGAAGCCACCACTACATTTTTGCAATTAATTGTTTTTTTACTTCCGCTTTTAGAAATATCAATTTCAAATTCATCTTCTACTTTTCTTATTTCAAGTACAGAAGTATTCGTATAGATAGTTTGTCCAAGTTCGTGTATTAAATTCTCGAAAGCCTTAACAATATCAGAGGCTTTATTACTTTTAGGGAAAAGCTGACCAAGTGTTTTTTCTTGACCTTCGATACCGAACATCTCGAAAAATTGAATACTATCGTCGACAGACCATTGCGATAAGGCAGATTTAGGAAAGTGTTCGTTATTCGAAATGAAATTGGCTTCGGAAGTATATAAATTGGTATAGTTACAGCGCCCCCCTCCAGAGATCAAAATCTTCGCGCCAACTATATCATTATGTTCGATAATGAGGGTGCTTTTGCCCAAGTATCCTGCTTGCACAGCACACATTAGCCCACAAGCACCACCACCAATAATAACCGCATCTACGTTCATCTTGCAATAATATGCAAATGATTGAAGATTCTTATTTCTCTAGAAAAGATTTAAGTAAAGAATCCCTATGATCTGGATGTGCGATGCTGATTAATGCCTTAGCTCGTTGTTCTAAATTCTTTCCAAATAAATTTACTGCGCCATATTCAGTAACTACAAAATGAACATGACCACGAGTAGTAACTACACCAGCGCCTGGTTTAAGGTTAAATACAATTTTCGATTCCCCTTTATTCGTTACAGAAGGCATAGCGATAATAGGTTTACCATTTTTAGAAATTGCAGCTGCACGCATAAAGTCCATTTGTCCACCAATACCTGAAAACATTCTATTGCCTATAGAATCGGCACAAATTTGTCCGGTTAAATCAATTTCTAAAGCCGAATTAATTGCTGTTACTCTGTCGTTTCTGTATATGTTTAAAGGAGAATTTACATAAATCACATCCCTCATTTTTACCAAAGGATTATCATCTAAAAAGTCGTACACTTTTTTACTGCCATAAGCAAAAGTGGCAACAATTTGATTTTTATCAATTTTCTTTTTCGCACCAGTAATAGCGCCTTTATTAAACAAATCGATTAATCCATCCGAAAACATTTCAGTATGAATTCCTAAATCTTTATGATTACCTAGGCAAGATAATACTGCATCTGGAATTGCACCAATACCCATTTGTAAACAAGCACCATCGTCAATGAGTTCAGCAACATTTTTACCAATACTGGTTTCAATTTCAGTAACAGGGTGAGGGTGCATTTCTGGAATTTCCTCATTGCATTCTACACCAAAATCAATTTTACTTTTATGAATCATACCATCGCCATGAGTACGAGGCATTTTAGGATTTACTTGAGCAATTACAATTTTGGCATATTCAACAGCGGTTAAACTAGTATCTACCGATACCCCAAGGCTACAGAAACCATGAGCATCTGGTGGAGATACTTGAATTAAAGCAACATCTAAGGGTAAAATATTTTGTTTGAAAAGCAATGGTACTTCCGAAAGAAATACAGGAATAAAATCAGCACGTTTTTCATTAATAGCTTTACGAACATTGGCGCCGATAAAACAAGCATCTAGTTTGAAATGCCCTTGCATTTCAGGTTCTGTATAAGGAGCTATACCTTCCGTATGTAAATGTACAATGTTAACATCTCTCAATTCATCTTTGCGTGCACACATCGCTTTAATAAGCAATTGAGGTGCTGCAGCAACACTGTGTATAAATACTCGGTTGTTTGATTGGATTTTTTTTACAGCTTCTTCAGCAGAACAGATAATCATATTATAGTTTTAAAGATAATGACAATTGAAAGATTTGATTTTTAGAAGTATTCAATTTATTGATTTCAGAGAATCCTAAAATATATCGTGCCGATGCGCCAAGTTTCCATAATTGTAAAGATGCACCCAAAGCCCCACTCATCTCTGCATTTTTATAATCTGGCATTACCGGATTGGTAATTGATAAATTGTCGATTGTTTCGGTTAGTAAATATGAAAATTGAGGTCCAGCATCGATTGTTACTGCAGGGAATATTTTCATTTTAAACATAATTGGAACATCTATATAATACATAGAAATATCTCGAATATTTGTTTCTGTATAACCTCTTTTAGATAGTAATACTTCAGGTTGTATAGCAAAAATGATGGCATTAATTTTTCCATATACTCCTGCATGGAACCCTTGTTTGAAATCTGTTTTAAGTCCTGTGCTGTAGATATTCGAATAGTTCGTACCTGCTTTGATACCAAAACTAACCCCCTGCGATAATCCAATTTTTGCAATTACCATGAAAATAATTGCGAGCATAAGCTTTTTCATTGCGTCAAAATTAAATGGTTATTGAATATTAAAAAATGATATAAGTCATTAAACTTAATTTAAACATTATAGCTGAGGATCAAGTTCTACAAGCTTTTTCAGCGCTTGTAAGTTTAGATCATCCTGAGTTTTGAATTGAGACTTAAAGAAAACGAATAATGATTTTAGAAACCAATTTTTAGCTTCCAATTCGTTAGAGATAACGATTTCTGTTGTGTATTGTTGTGGCTCTTTAAAGCTGATTTTAATATGATTTTTCAGCACAGCATTGTCGAGTTCGTATTCATAAAGGCTGTTAGGTATAGCTGATATTACGGTATGATTGTTTTCAAACTCCTGATTTTTATCTTTTAATATCAGTTTGTATGTAGCATTAGTTTGAAATGGCTCTTGATTTATTTTCTCAATTCTATCAAATCCTTGCATCCACTCTTTCATCAACTTTTCGTTGCTATATACAGCCCAGGTTTGTTGCACAGGACGGTTAATAGTGATGCTTGTTTCGTATTTAATTTTTGGTTTAACAACACCAATTATATAGAAACCTAGGAAGCATGTTAGAATAAATCCAACAACATAAATAAGTGTTTTCATGATTTGTTTTTACTTAGCCGTGAGATAAAAATACAATAGCTGAAATGAGGAAAAGTAATACGAAAAATAATACTCTTGCTATTACTGCATAACGTTTTAATTTCTTTTTTCTATCTGAGTCGTGTTCTCGAATAAACAATAAACTTTCGGCTTCACTTTGTTCTTTTACTTTGTGTTTTTCTTTACGATAAGAAATCCTATGCTCATCAAGTAAAGCACCACAATGCTCACAACGATCAGTTTCTATACCTTCTCGTTGAGTCCATTGATTACAGTTATGACATTTCGCAGAAACCAATTGATAGTTGTCAGATGTTAGATATTAGATATTGGATATAAATTATTAGCACCTGCACTTCGGCTCCGCTCAGGGACCGATTAGCAAACATACACGTGACTAAAGCTTGCGACCTTTCATTTTCGTTTTCTTCACGTTCATTTTTGTAGCTACACTTTTCTTTACTTTAAGTTTTGCATAGATACCACCTGGAGAAACACTGTATGTTAATCCGTCGTAAACTACTGTAGCGTTGCCATTCTTATCCAAAGAATTTAATTGAAGAACGTAAGAACTTTTAACAGTTCCGTTGCGAGGCATAGCAAATGTTAAGTATTTATTTGCACCATCTTCAAATGAAACAATCATTTTATCTGGGCCAAATGAAGTGCAAATACCAGGAGTATTTCTTCTAAGTTTAATTATTTGAATAGATTTTCCGTTTTCCACTTTAATAGTTCCTGAACTAACTTTAGTATCACCGGTAGTGATAACGCGTTTTAATTCAACATTTCTATCTACATAATATTGAAGCTTTGTAAGTGGAGTATTTGTAGCTGCTACTCTGTTTCTAACATCAGTATTAAAACTGATTTTTCTACTACAAGAACTGATTGAAAGTCCAATGGCAATTACAGTAAGTGCTATTATTATTTTTTTATTCATAAATACTAATCTCTAAATTCTAAACTATGTATTAAGTACAATGTACATTTTACTTTAAAAAATTTAAGCTAGCTACTAACTACTAGCTACTAGTTATAAGCAACTAGTTTTTAGTTTTCATTGCTACTCTGTACAGTACTACTCCCATGAGCACAAAGAAACCAGCTCCTAGAAGTTGAAATCCGTTTGCTCCAAAGATACTAGTTAAACTGTGTTCTGCATTAACTTTTTGTAAAGCTGTTGCTACATTTTCATTTACGGAAAGTATGGCTACTAGAACTCCGGCTAATGCACCACCGGCTACTAAACCAGTGGCATATAAACTTCCATTGCCTAGTTCTTCATCTTCTTTTTCTTCACCTTTTTTAGCTTTACGTGTTTCTACTGCTTTCTTCACTAAACCTCCAGCAAATATTGGAAGAGTAGTAGACAAGGGAAGATAAGCACCAACAGCAAATGATAATGAATTTACACCACACAGTTCCATAGTAATTGATAAGAACACACCAACTAAAACAAATTGCCAATCTAAATTGAAGGATAAAATCCCTTTGATTAACGTCGCCATTAAAGTTCCTTGAGGGGCTGGATATTTATCGCTTCCAATTGCATGCGTAATTCCTTGTTTCAACATATCCGCCGTAGGCGTATCTAATATTTTTACTGTTAAACCAATAAAAATTGATGACACTATAGCGCCAATAAATAAAGCCATTTGCTGATATTTTGGAGTGGCGCCAACAATGTAACCCGATTTTAAATCTTGCGAAGTGGCACCAGCATTTGCAGCAGCAATACAGATCATACCACCAACAACTAAAGCCATTGGCTCGTATACTTTGCCTGTCCAACCCACTGCAATAAACACCAAACAGGTACCCATTAATGTTGCAATAGTCATTCCGGAAATAGGATTATTAGAAGATCCAATCAACCCCACTATTCTAGAAGAAACAGTAACGAAAAATGCACCAAATAAAACTACTAAGAAACCTATCAATAATTTGTTCCAAATATTATCTCCAGGAATTTGTGGTAATAAAGCCATTAATACAATTAAGGCTATACTTCCGAATAACACTACTTTAATATTTAGATCTTGTTCTGTGCGCTTTACATTTTTTACAGAATCCTTATCTCCAACAGAACCCAAGCTATCTTTAAATGAAGAAATAATTGTAGGAATAGTTTGGAATAAAGTGATAAAACCACCTGCTGCAACTGCACCTGCACCGATT
>CAZYBY010000418.1:0-4818 GCA_964645385.1 uncultured Sphingobacterium sp. | reverse complement strand
TGTTAAAGTTCCTGTAGGTAATACTTCACCGTCTTCAGAAGAAGGTAAGAATGCTCTAACAGCAGTAGAAGTAGTTAACACTAATTTTCTAGAAGAAGAACCAATTGTGATACCATTAGGGAATACAGTAGCAAAATTAGCAGTAATGTAAGAACCAATTGCATTTGATGTTGATGATGTACCCCAATCAGAAGAACCTTGTGTATATGTTTTCAATGGATCGCATGAAGGTGTTACTGGAGCAGGTATAACAACGCAAGCAACAGTATCAAATGTATACGATTTTGAACAGCCATTTGCGTCTGTTACAACAACACTTGGAATAGTATTAAAACATAAACCTGTTGCACTATCAACTGAAGAAGTTGCATTCGTCCAAGCATAAGTATATGGAGCAACACCACCATTTACAGAAACTTTAGCAACACCTGAACAAGTTGAAGTGTTACAGCTGTTATCGTTTTTCATTGTACCAGAAAGTACTAAAGCTGTAGGTTCTGTTAATGTAAATGTATCTGTTGAAGAACATCCGTTAGCATCAGTAACTGTATATGTAAATGTTCCTGCTTTTTCGTAGAAAGAACCTGTACCAACATATGGTTGAGTACCACCAGTTGCAGAAACAATAACTAATGCAGAATCTCCATTACAGAAGATAGATGAAGCATCAATTTGAGCAACTAATTTTTCTGGTTCAGAAACTGTGATTTCAGTTGTTGAAGTACAACCATTTGAATCTGTAACTGTATATGAGTAAGTACCAGCAGAAACTGTAAACTCGCCTGTACCTGAATAAGGAGCAACACCACCTACTGCAGAAACAGTGATAGTAGCGTTTTCACCTTTACATAAAATTGTAGTAGCAACTGAACTAGCTTCTAATTTTGAAGGCTCAGTTACAGTAATATTTGTAGTTGAAGTACATCCGTTTGAATCTGTTACAGTGTATGAGTATGTACCCGCAGAAACTGTGAATTCGCCTGTACCAGTGTATGGTCCAACACCACCTTCCGCAGTAACTGTAACAACTGCAGATCCACCATTACATAAAATAGTTGTTGAAGTAGAATTAGATTTTAATTCTGTAGGCTCAGCTATGGTAATTTCAGTAGTTGAAGTACAACCATTAGCATCCGTTACTGTATAAGAATGTGTACCTGCTGTAACTGTAAATTCACCTGTACCAAAATATGGAGCAACACCACCTTCAGCAGAAACAGTGATAGTAGAATTACCACCATGACATAAAATTGTAGTAGCAGAAGATGAACTTAATAATTTTGTAGGTTCAGTAACAACAACTTCTGTTGAAGTAGAACATCCATTTGAATCTGTTACTGTATAAGTATAAGTACCAGCTGGAACTTTATATTTTCCTGTACCTGAATATGGTTTTGTACCACCAATTGCAGAAATAGTTACTTCTGCTGAATCACCTTTACATAAGATAGGTAAAATAGAAGAGTTAGATACTAATGCATCTGGTTCAGTAACTACAATTGATTTAATTACATTGATCCCTTTTTTATCTGTAATAGTTACTGTATAAGTACCTGCTGATAAACCTGAAATTAATTTTGTTTTAGCACCAGTAGACCATAATACAGTGTAACGGTTATCTTTTCCGCCAGTGATGTTTGTAATTTCGATAGAACCATTGTTACCACCTTTACAAGTTACATTAGTAACTGTACTAGCGAAAACAATTGGACAAACTAAATTAGATTCAGAATGATCATCATCTTCATCATTGTCGCTATCGTGTCCTTTATCATTATCATTGTAAGAATCATTAATATTTTCGATTGCTTTAGCTAGTTTACTTACTGAATATGTACTAGATCCACCTCCTAAAACTTTATTAGCTTCAGCAACAACTTGCTCTACTGTCCAGTTTTTGAAATCACCTTTTCCAATTTTCAAATCTTTTAAATTTTGTGTAGAACTAGCAAAACTTGCAATCTTCAAATCCATCTCAATATTCAATGTTGCAGCAACTAACTCTGCTGCAAATTTATTTGAGTAAGATGATTTTGTTGGATTAGTTAATAAAGCACTTGATAATACTTTACTTCCATTTGATTGATTTAAGAAATTTCTAACTGCAGTGTAGTTTGTAAATAAGATTTTCTTAGTACCACCAACAGTTAAACCTGATGGAAATACAGTAGCAAAATTACTAGCTAAAATGCTAGATGCAGCTTGCTTGTTCGATGTAGAAGCCCATTTCTCTTGTGAAAAAGTTTTGAAGCCTGAACATGGTGCAATGTGGTGTTCTTTATCACCATCTTTGTCTTCATCATGCCCATCTGCAAAAACATTTACATTTAATAAAGATGTCAAAATCGTTAGATAAGCGATTTTGAACATAAATTTTTGTAATTGTTTTTTCATTAAAATTTACCGTTTAGTTTAATTCTTAAAAATTCCTAACCAAACTAAACGATAACTGTGCCAATAGTAGAAAAGAGGCTTAAAAGTGGTTTAAATGCACTTTTATGAATTAAATGTAAGATTTACACTAACTAATAATGGAACTTCATTCCAAGTATGGAACTCGAAATTTTTAGGTATTAAAATTAGTATTACTAACTTAAGTAATAGAAACTCCAATCAATCTTCCGATGCCAAAAGTTACTGCAGCAGCAGCTAAACCAAAGAGAACTTGACGTAGTCCAGAATACCAAACATTTTTACCTGTGAAGAGTGTAATGGCAGCACCTATGATAAATAATCCAAATGCACTAGCAGCTACACTGATATATACAGCAGTCATTCCAGTTGAAAACATAAATGGGAATAACGGAATAATTGCACCAATAGCAAAAAGAATAAATGAATATACTGCTGCTTCTATTGCAGATCCTTCTAAATCTTCTGCATTAATACCTAATTCTTCTTTAACTAGTAAATCGTGTGCTTTATTTTTGACTTTAATAATTTCTGAAGCCATTTCATGTGCTTGAGTTTCTGGAATACCTTTAGCAATATAGATTAGAGCTATTTCTCTCTTCTCACCTTCCGGATTGTTTTCTAATTCTTCCATCTCTAATTCCATTTGGTTTTCATAAAGTTCTTGTGAACTTTTTACCGAAATCCATTCTCCTAACGACATTGATAATGCACCTGCAAGTAAACCTGCTGAACCTGCTAACAATACTCCCTGTTGCCCTGCGGTTGCACCTGCAACTCCCATTACTAAACTAAAATTAGAAACCAAACCATCATTACCACCTAAAACTGCAGCACGTATTGCATTTCCACCAACCGAACGATGGCGTTTTTCAAATTTAGATAAATGCTTACCACTAACATTCTCTTCTTTTTCAAGAATAGTCCTCAATATTTTAACATGATTCGTTTCTGTTCCAGAAATTTCTAAGTTGTGTTTACGTTTAGCATTCAATACTTGATTCGATAAGGTTTTCTCCGTATCCATCAACACTCCCAATACATAATCATATCCAAAAATTCGACCAATAGTGTTTAGGGTTTTAGCTCTCCAAGAAGGAATCATTAATTTATCCAATGGAATATTTGCCTTCTCAGCAAAAGCTATTGCATGACTCTCTTCAATCTCGCTCATTTGCTTAAATACATTCGCAATCGTAGGATCCGTTTCGTTTTCAGCAAGTTTTGCATATAAATAAGCAGCGTCTATTTCAGTTTGGATAGCGTGATTCATTTTATAGTATTTAGATTTGAGATGTTAGTTTTTAGTATAATAAATGTAGTTAAATTTTCATTACTTTGTAAAAATATACTAATATCTAATATCTAATATCTAATTACTTAGCAATGGATGCTCGCTTACAAGCCTTTGAACGTTTACTCAATATTATGGATGATCTTCGTGCTAAGTGTCCCTGGGATATGAAGCAGACTATGGAAAGCCTTAGGCATTTAACCATTGAAGAAGTATATGAATTATCAGATTCTATTTTAGACAACGACATTCAAGAAGTAAAAAAAGAGTTGGGCGACATTATGTTGCATTTAGTGTTTTATTCGAAAATTGCTTCTGAAACAAATCAATTTGATATTACAGATGTTCTAAATGGTATCTGCGAAAAACTCATTTCTCGTCACCCTCATATTTATGGTGATGTAGTGGTTGAAAATGAAGAAGATGTCAAAAGAAATTGGGAACAATTAAAATTAAAAGAAGGCAATAAATCGGTGTTAGGTGGTGTACCAGTGTCACTTCCTGCTCTTGTAAAAGCCTCTCGTATACAAGAAAAAGCTCGTGGAGTTGGATTCGATTGGGAGAAAAAAGAACAAGTATGGGAAAAAGTGGAGGAAGAACTTTCAGAATTTAAAGAGCATTTTAACACAGAAACTTCGGAAATTATCGACAAAGAAAATGCAGAAAAAGAATTTGGTGATCTAATGTTTTCTTTGATTAATTATGCCCGATTTATTAATATCAACCCTGAAAATGCTTTAGAAAAGACAAACAAAAAATTCATAAAACGTTTTCAATATTTAGAAGAAAAAGCAAAAGAAAATGGTAAGGCATTAAAAGATATGAGTCTTGCTGAAATGGATATATTTTGGAATGAAGCTAAGAAATTATAAAATGAAAAAAATTGCATTACTTGTTTTAACATCTTTAATAATAATATCTTGTAATTCTGAAAAAAAAATGAGTTCAGATTTTATTGGTCATTGGGTGAATGAAGATTTTTATAATCATATCATAAACAAAAAAGACTTACTCGATTATAATGGCGAGAAAATTGAATTCGTAATTCCCGAAACCGATACCAATTACACATTAATTAATTTCATGGGTAAAATTTCCTCTGGCCCTTTAGA
>CAZYBY010000417.1:0-1546 GCA_964645385.1 uncultured Sphingobacterium sp. | reverse complement strand
AATATAAAATGGGAAGATATCTTTCAAACCTAATCTGCGCATAGCATTAAAATAGAATATACCTAATAAAACGATTCTAGCCATCAAAAATCCTACAGTTAACTCGTAAGGTAATTGCAACGAAAAACCTACAATCAGAGTTACATAAAACAACATTGATGATAGCATGATCATACTTAAACTGTATTTATGAGATGTTTTGTATTCTTTACCATCTCTTAAATGGCGAAATTTCTGACGGATATATTCAGATAAAGTTCCCTTTGCAGGACTAAAAACGAAGCTATTATCTATAATGCATACTGCGGTATTTTTTGATGTAGCATTTTGTTGAATAAACAAATCATCGTCGCCCGACATTAAATGCATATGCGAAGCAAATCCTTTTCCTTTAAAAAACAATGATTTAGTATATGCCATATTTCTTCCAACAGCCATGTACGGGTTTTTGCGAATTGCAAAAGATAGGTATTGAAGAGCTGTAAAGAAGGTTTCAAATCTTGCAAAGGCATTGATAAATCCTTTTCCTTTAAAGTATGGCGAATGCCCAATTACGATTTCCTTCTCATCTGAAAATTCGTTTTGCATACTTTCAATCCATTGTTTAGAAACGGGTTGACAATCAGCGTCAGTGAATAATAAATGTTCGTGACTTGCAGCTTTTATACCTAAAGTTAAAGCAAACTTCTTACCATGCTTATATTTATCATCTTCTTCTAATTCAACTACTTTTAAATGATTATAGCGAGCAGTAAAACCTTTCAATACATCACTTGAATTATCGTAAGAACAGTCGTTAACTACAATTACCTCATAGTTAGGGTAATCTTGTGTTAGTATAGAATCTAAATACTGTTGAAGGTTGTTTGATTCATTTCTAGCAGCAATGATGACAGAAACTGGTAATTTATTTTTACGATTCGAAATGTTATTTTTTCCGAATGATATAGCAAAGAAATATCGTAAGTGATAGTATATCTGTATGATAAAAAACAGACTGAGTATTCCAATAATGATGTTAATGTAATTCAATTTTCAATATTTTATGTTCTTGCTAAACTATTATAATTTATCAATTATTTCTAATAGATTTTTCAATTTTTAGACCTATATATTATATTATCTTTGTATCGAATGAAATTTAATTTATTACACACAGATAAAGGCTCTAAAGCTAGAGCAGGTACAATAGAAACTGCTCATGGTACGATTGAAACCCCAATTTTCATGCCTGTTGGTACAGCAGGAACTGTAAAAGGTGTTCATCAACGTGAACTTAAAAATGATATTGAAGCTCAAATCATTTTGGGAAATACATATCATTTGTATTTACGACCAGGTCATAATTTTGTCAAAGAAGCTGGCGGTCTGCACCAATTCATGTCGTGGAAGAAACCCATTCTGACTGATTCTGGCGGTTTTCAAGTTTTCAGTCTGGATCAGTTTAGAAAAATCACCGAGGATGGTGTCCACTTCAAGGACCATAAAGATGGAAGCAAACACTTTATTGGTCCGGCTAAATCAATGGAAATTCAAAATGCTATTG
>CAZYBY010000416.1:0-3116 GCA_964645385.1 uncultured Sphingobacterium sp. | reverse complement strand
AATTACGAATGAAAAGAACACCTGAATAAATTGCATGAATTTTAATGCATTAATAGTTCCTGAATCTACATTAACATCGTTGATGCTCTTTAACACAGTTAATCCATCAACGTTGAAAAAACTTCTTAACAAAATAAATGTTACAATACTTCCAATGATGTTAAAACCAATAAATAGGAGCAGTAAACGTATTATATTTTGGAGAAAAGACTTAGGGTGCATTTTAACAATCGGTTAAGAATGAATATTTTATTTATTTTTGCATCATAAATTATGGTAAAGATAGGAAATATTGAGTTAGGGGAGTTCCCTTTATTGTTAGCACCGATGGAAGACGTGAGTGATCCACCGTTCCGTTACGTATGCAAGCAAAATGGGGTTGATATGATGTATACCGAGTTTATATCATCAGAAGGCTTAATTCGTGATGCCGCAAAAAGTAAAGCGAAGCTAGATATTTTCGAATATGAGCGCCCTATAGGTATTCAAATATTCGGAAGTAATATTGACTCGATGAGGGAGGCAACTGAGATTGCAACATTAGCCAAACCCGATTTAATCGATATTAACTATGGTTGCCCGGTAAAAAATGTTGCTTGCAGAGGTGCTGGAGCGAGTTTATTGCAAGACATCGATAAAATGGTGAAAATGACTGATGCTGTAGTAAAGGCAACAAATTTACCAGTTACTGTAAAAACAAGGCTAGGTTGGGATGATGATACTAAAAATGTAGTTGAAGTAGCAGAACGATTACAAGATGTAGGAATTCAAGCTTTAACTATACATGGAAGAACACGTTCTCAAATGTATAAAGGTCATGCCGATTGGACATTGATACGTGAAGTAAAGAAAAACCCTAGAATGCGAATTCCAATTTTTGGTAATGGGGATGTTGATTCACCAGAAAAAGCGATGCTTTGGATGAAAGAATATGAAGTAGATGGGATTATGATTGGAAGAGCATCAATAGGTTACCCTTGGATATTCAGAGAAGTAAAACATTTTTATAAAACCGGTGAAAAATTAGCACCACCAACTATTCAAGAACGTGTAGAAAGCTGTAAAATTCATTTCGAAAAATCGATTGAATGGAAAGGTCCTAAAACTGGAATATTTGAAATGCGCAGACATTATGCAAATTATTTCAAAGGCTTAGAACATAGTAAAGATTATAGAATGCGTTTAGTTTCAGCAGGAACAATAGAAGAGATAAATTCAATTTTCGAAGAAATTTCTAATATTGGAGAAATGTTACACGCTTAATTTTTTGCTTTTATTCAGAAAGATTTATATTTATCTCGACGAAAATAATCATGGCAACGAAAATTACAGAAGGCGTAAAAATAACAGTCGACACGACTTATCAACCGGAGTATTCAAATCCGGCGAATTCTCATTACATGTTTGCCTATAAAATCAATATTGAAAATCAAAGTGATTATACTATTCAATTGCTTAGCAGACATTGGTGTATTTTTGATTCGAATGGAACACATCGTGAAGTAGAGGGTGAAGGAGTAATTGGTGTTCAGCCTATATTAGAACCAGGGCAATCGCACGAATATGTTTCTGGTTGTAATCTTAAAACTGAAATGGGTAAAATGTGGGGAACATATACTTTTAAAAGATTAGTTGATGAAAAATTATTCGAAGTTCAAATTCCAGAATTCGAATTATTATGTTCTTTTAAATTGAACTAGTCGTTAGTACAAAGTCTTTAGTCGATAGTATAAATTATAATCAAAAAAAAACCTGCTACATCTTAGCAGGTTTTTTTTATATGAATTTAACTAACTACTAATTACTAACTACTAGTAACTAATATTTTAGTCACGTCGTCCCATAAATATCATAATGTAATAAACTAGAGTAGCTAATGAACTCAATGCAGCGATAACATAAGTGCTAGCGGCCCATTTCAAAGCGCTCTTAGCAGTTTCAGTTTCGTTACGTTGTGTGATATTGTTAGTTTCTAACCAAGCAATCGCACGATTACTTGCATCGAATTCTACAGGTAAAGTTACGAAGCTAAACACAGTAGTTAAAGCGAACAATAAAATACCAATCAACAATAAAGCAGGGAAAGTATTCAACAATAAAATACCACCCAATAAAATCCACTGCATATATCTAGAACTTACTGATAATGCTGGAACCATTGCTGAACGGAATTGTAACCATGAGTATGCAGTTGCATGTTGAACAGCGTGACCACATTCGTGAGCAGCTACCGCAGCTGCAGCAACCGAACGGCCGTGATATACATCAGGACTTAAGTTAACAGTTTTATCAGCAGGATTATAATGGTCGGTTAGAGAGCCTTCAACTGAAATAACTTTTACATCAGAAATGCCATGATCTTGAAGCATTTTTTCTGCGATCTCTTTTCCAGACAATCCATTCATCAACATTTGTTGTGAATACTCATTGAATTTGGATTTAAATCTCCAGCTTATGATGAAGCTTAACAATAAAAATCCGATCATAATAATATACATGAATCCCATATTTTCTATTTTTTTAAATACCTTTAATCAAATGAAATGCCATTCTTAAAACACTGACATTTCGTACTATTTACGTCAAATTTACCAAATTAGTATCATATGAACCTAAGTTATTGGGAAAGAACGTCATTTTTTAAACAAGTTGATTATACCATTATAGGTGCTGGTATAGTTGGATTGTTTTGTGCTTTAGAAATAAAGAACAAGCAACCACAAGCAAATGTTTTGGTTTTAGAGCGTTCCTTGTTACCCAATGGTGCTAGTACAAAAAACGCAGGCTTCGCCTGTTTTGGAAGTTTATCTGAATTAATAGTTCAATTAGAAAAAAGTTCTGAAGAAGAGTTGTTGGATTTAGTTCGATTAAGATGGGAAGGATTGCAAAAACTAAAATCAAGTTTGGGTGAAAATGAAATTGAATTAGAAACAAATGGAGGATTTGAATTATTTTCAGAGCAAGATGAAGATCTTTGGAAAGAATGTGTTTCTAAAATGAATTATTTCAATTCACTATTAAAAAAAATAATTCCCGGCGATGAAGATGTTTATCAAATTAAAGATGATAAAATAAATGAATTAGGATTTAAGAATGTTGAGCATTTAATTTTCAAT
>CAZYBY010000415.1:0-7217 GCA_964645385.1 uncultured Sphingobacterium sp. | reverse complement strand
GTTTACCGAAACAACTTCATACGACCCTCATAGCCCATATTCAGCATCAAAAGCAAGTTCTGATCATTTTGTTAGAGCATATCATGATACATATAAATTGAATGCTGTAATCTCGAACTGCTCAAATAATTATGGTTCTCATCATTTCCCTGAAAAATTAATTCCGCTTTCAATCAATAATATCAAAAACAATAAATCTATACCAATTTATGGTAAAGGTGAAAATGTTAGAGATTGGTTATGGGTTGAAGATCACGCTCGTGCTATTGATGTTGTATTTCACAATGCTGAAGCTGGAAGTACTTACAATATCGGTGGACATAACGAATGGACAAACATCGATTTGATAAATCTGTTATGTAAAATAATGGATAAGAAATTGGGAAGAGCAGAAGGAGAATCCGCAAAATTAATTACTTATGTTACTGATCGTGCTGGCCACGACTTACGCTACGCAATCGACTCTTCTAAACTTCAAAATGATTTAGGTTGGAAACCAAGTTTACAATTTGAAGAAGGCTTAGAAAAAACAGTGGATTGGTATTTAGCTAACGAAGAGTGGCTAAACAATGTAACCTCTGGTGCATATAAAGAATACTACATAAATCAGTACTCAAAGAATTAAGATTTAGCATTTAGTAATTAATAATATCTAATATCTAATATCTCAATTCTAAAATCTATCAAAATGGGTTTTTTCGATTTTTTTAAATCATCATCAAAATCTAACGAACACGTTAGCGTAGATTTCTCCAATTTAGGAGTAGATCTGCATTCTCATTTGATTCCTGGTATAGACGATGGTTCAAAATCATTAGAAGATTCTATTCAATTAATTCGTGAATTGAAGAACTTAGGCTTTCATAAAATTATTACAACTCCACATATCATGAGTGATTATTATCGTAATACTCCTGAAATTATTTTAAGTGGAAGAGATAAAGTTAGAGAAGAACTTCAGCGATTGAATATTGATATGCCTTTTGATGCAGCAGCTGAATATTATTACGATGAATATTTTGTCGATATTTTGAAGTCGAATAAAGTGATTGCAATTAATAATGAATACCTGCTTTTCGAATTATCATATTTAACTAAACCAACTGGTGTAAGGGAAATAATTTTTGAAATTCAATTGAAAGGTTATAAGCCACTTTTAGCACATCCAGAACGCTATCCGTTTTATTCTTTAGCGGAGTACATGCAATTGAAAGAAGCAGGATGTTTATTTCAGATGAATATTCTTTCTCCAACTGGGCATTATGGAAGTAATGCAATGCATAATGCAGAGTTATTGATAGAAAATCAAATGATAGATTTTATTGCAACAGATTTACATCATATGCAACATATTCGATTAATTCGAAAAAATGCGATGCACAATGAAAAGCTATTGGATTTAATTAGCTTTCATGATTTGAAAAATAAAACTTTATTGTAATTATTCGTATCGAAGTGCTTCTACTGGATCTAGCTTAGAAGCTTTAATTGCTGGGTAAATTCCAGAAACCAACCCCACTCCAAAGCATATCGTAAATCCTAATAACATCCAAAACCATGGGATTATAAATCCACCGCCTATAACAACACTGGTAAGGTTACCGATAATTATTCCCAAAATAATTCCTCCAATTCCACCAAGCTGGCAAATAACGATTGCCTCAATTAAGAATTGTCGACGAATTACTTTTGAGTTTGCTCCAATTGCTTTGCGAATCCCAATTTCACGAGTTCTTTCAGTAACAGATACCAACATAATATTCATTAAGCCGATAGATGCTCCAATTAACGTGATTATTCCAATTGCCCAGCCAGCTATTAGTAATACATTTAAATTTGAGATAAGAGAATTCGCTAAACTATCACTTTGTGTGATTTCGAAATTGCTTTCTTGACGAGTATTTAGTTTTCTGATGTTTCTGAATTTTGCAGTCGCTTCTGCAACAGCCGCTTCTAATAAACTGCCATCACTTACCATAACGCTAATCGTATAAGAAATACTATTTCCAGATTTTAAGGAAATACCGCGTTGTAATGGTATGATACAAACCTTATCCCCTCCAAATCCCATACTCGAGCCTTTTTCTTCAAGCGTTCCGATAACTCTGAATTTTGTATTCCCAATCATCACAAATTCACCCACAGCTTTCTTGCCTTTAAAGAGCTTGTCGGTTATTTCTTTACCAATGATGGTTACTGCACTTCCAAATTCTTCTTCACTTTGAGAAAATCCTCGTCCAGATTCCAATTTATAACCAGCTGTATTCAAATAAGGCGCTGTTGCAGCCATTATTAATATGTTAGGATTCGTTTTTGTTGAACCATTTTTAACGGTAGAGGCGAAAGAAGCGGCAAACGAAAGTGAAGTTTGACCAGGGAAACTAAATTTATCTTGGAATTCTTTCGCTTGTTCGTAGCGAATGTTTTCATAGCTTTTCGGGCGAGAACCAGCATTCCCAATACGAATACCACTAGAACCACGATTACGAATACTAAAGGAGTTTGCTCCCATACTCGCAAACTTATTCTTGATGGAAGAATTCATTCCATCAATGGAAGTCATGATTCCAACCAATGCCATAATACCTATAGCTATGATAAGCGCTGTAAGCACTGTTCTAAGCGTATTGGCTTTTATAGAAACAAAAGCTAGTTTGATGTTCTCCTTGTAGTTCATGGAGCACTAAGATACGGATTACTATAAAGTATGCGCAGTCTAGCAAAAATTTTACCTATGCGCTAAATGAACTCCCACAACCACAAGTGCTAGTTGCATTAGGGTTGTTGAAAGTAAAGCCTCTTGCGTTTAATCCATCCTGATAATCAACTTCCATACCCAATAAATATAGACCGTGAGATTTGTTCATATAAATTTTTATACCGTCGATATAGAACTCTTGGTCATTATCTTGTTTTTTGTCGAATCCTAAAACATACGACATCCCTGAGCAACCACCACCATTTACGCCAATTCTCAATCCAAAATCCGCTTCTAATTCCTTCTCTGAAAGTAGCTTCTTAACCGCAACGATTGCATTATCTGTCAATGTTACAGGTGTAAATGAGTTTTGTTTTACTTCAGTTTCCATATTTAATCAATTTAATCTTACAAAATTACTGTATTACCTATTCTAATACAAACTAGAAAAGCAATTGTTTTTTGAGTAGGGATTCGAGTAGAAAATATTACATTTGCTTTCATCAAGAAAATATTATGAATTGGCCAATTTTTTTAATGGATTTGTTGAAGCTGATTGTTCCAGCTTTAATTGTGTTTTTAACCGCTTATTTTGTATTGAACTCTTATTTAGAAAATGATTATCAAAAGCGTCTCTTGGAGATGAAAATGAATAATCAAGGTTCGGTAACCCCTCTTCGTTTACAAGCTTATGAGCGCTTAACCTTATTCGTGGAACGTATCAGTTTGCAAAGTGTTATTATGCGTACACACCAAACAGGAATGACTGCAAGAGACTTACATACGGCTATGTTGCAAGATATACGTGCTGAATTTGACCATAATGTTTCTCAACAGATTTTTGTTACTCCTCAAACTTGGACGATGATAAAAGCTGTGAAAGAAGAAACTATTAATATAATAAATTTCGCAGCAACTAATTTACCAGCTCAAGCAACGAGCTTAGATTTAAGTAAAGCAATTTTTGAATCTATCGCAAGCTCGGATCGTAATCCACATCAAGTGGCTTTATCAATGATTAGAACAGAAGTACAACAATATTTTTAAGGTAATGAGCGAAGAAAAAAAAATCTTCAAAACAACTTCTGGAATTGAAATAAAAGAAGTTTATACAAATCCACCTGCACCACTAGAAAATCCTGGAGTATTTCCTTTCACAAGAGGAATTCAGGCAGATATGTATCGTGGTCGTTTATGGACTATGCGTCAGTATGCAGGATTTTCGACTGCCGAAGAATCGAACAAACGATATCATTATTTACTGCAGCAAGGAACAATGGGCCTTTCAGTGGCATTCGACTTGCCTACTCAAATAGGATACGATTCTGATCACGACTTTGCTGAAGGTGAAGTTGGGAAAGTGGGTGTGGCTATAGATTCGTTAAAAGACATGGAAACATTATTCGATGGAATTTCACTTGAGAATATTACCACTTCCATGACCATTAATGCTACTGCATCAACTTTATTAGCGATGTACATTGCATTAGCTAAAAAACAAGGAGCAGATATCAAGAAAATTTCAGGGACTATCCAAAACGATATATTAAAAGAATACGCTGCAAGAGGTACTTATATCTATCCTCCGAAGCCTTCAATGCGTTTGATTACCGACATTTTTGAATACTGCAGTAAGGAAGTTCCAAAATGGAACACAATTTCTATTTCAGGATATCACATCCGCGAAGCAGGTTCTACAGCCGTTCAAGAATTAGCTTTTACGCTAGCTAATGGAAAATCATATTTACAAGCTGCTATCGATAAGGGTTTGTCGATAGATGTATTTGCAAAGCGTTTATCATTCTTTTTTAATTGTCATAATAATTTCTTTGAAGAAATCGCCAAGTTCAGAGCAGCTCGAAGAATGTGGGCTAAAATCACGAAAGATTTAGGCGCAACTGATGAACGTGCGATGCAATTACGTTTCCATACACAAACTGGAGGTTCCACGCTTAGTGCTCAACAGCCAATGAATAATATTATTCGTGTCGGAAATCAAGCTATGGCTGCTGTTTTAGGTGGAACACAATCTTTACATACGAACGGCTTCGATGAGGCTTTATCACTTCCTACTGAAGAAGCAGCTAAAATTGCGTTAAGAACTCAACAAATTATAGCATTCGAATCAGGTGTTACAGAAACTGTCGATCCTTTAGCAGGATCGTATTTTGTAGAAGAGCTTACGAATACTATTGAAGCTGAAGCTTGGAAATACATCGATAAAATCGATGCGATGGGTGGTTCTGTAAATGCTATAGAACAAGGATACATTCAAGATGAAATTGCGAATGCATCTTATGAATATCAAAAAGATATCGAATCGAGTAAACGAATTATTGTAGGTGTAAATAAATTCACAGAAGAAGAAAAGCCTCTTGGTAAAACTTTCCGAGTAGATGATTCTATTAGAACGGTACAGATTGACAAAATCAATAAACTGAAATCGGAACGAAATCAACAAGAAGTAACGGAAGCTTTAGCAATTTTAGCACAACATGCTCGAGGTACTGAGAACTTAATGCCTGATATTATTCGAGCTGTAGAAGCATATGCAACACTTGGTGAAATTGCAAATACCTTACGAGAAGTTTTTGGTGAATATTAAAAATGATTAAAATGATATTTAATTACAGAACTCTGAAGAAGCTATTTTTTATTAGCATCTTCTCTGTTTTACTTTTTTCTTGTAAAACAGTTTTAACTAGAAGTAGTAATAATATCACTCAGACTAAAATAGATTCAAATGTAAAAGCAGACGAGTCTATTTTGAAATTTTATGCACCGTATAAAAAGTCTTTAGATTCTCAAATGAGTTCGGTTTTGGTTTATTCATCTGTAGAGTTAACGAAAGGTCAACCCGAAAGCAGTTTAAGTAATTTATTCAGCGATGCTATAGCAAGTACTTGCAGAAAACATAATGTAATATTTGATTTTGCACTTCCTACTACGAACGGTGGAATTCGTACCAATTTACCTAAGGGTCCAATTACTTTAAGAACAGCATTTGAATTAATGCCATTTGAGAACGAGTTGGTAGTATTATACTTAAATGCCACCTCTGTACAATCATTAGCAAAATTTATTGTTGAAAAAGGCGGGCAACCAGTCTCTGGAATTCGAATAGAAGCAATCAAAGACAGTATCATTAACTTAAGTATAAACAATCAGCAGCTCGACCAATCGAAAACATATCGAGTACTTACTTCAGATTATTTGGCGAATGGTGGAGATGGTATCTTAGCATTTAAAGAAGCGATTAAAAGAGATAACCTAAATATTAAAGTAAGAGACGCAATTATTGAATATATGAAAGCAGAGCAATCTGCTGGCAGAACGTTAAATCCTACACTAGATGGAAGAATTAAAATCGAACAGTAGAAGAGACTTTCTTAAAAAGCTTGGCTTATTATCGGCAGGATTAACTATTGGACCTTGGTTTACTTCAGAAGCTAGCTCAGAGATTGAAAAAATCACCATACTTCACACGAACGATGTTCACAGTAGAATAGACCCTTTCCCTTTAGATGGATCTAGAAACGCTGGATTAGGCGGTGTAGCTCGTAGAGCGACGCTAATAGAGCAAATACGCAAAGATGAGAAGCACGTATTGCTATTAGATGCTGGTGATATGTTTCAGGGTACACCTTACTTTAATTTATATGGTGGGGAATTAGAGCTTAAACTGATGTCGAAACTAGGATATGACGCAGCTACACTAGGTAACCATGATTTCGATAATGGGGTAGATGGCTTTTCAAAGCAACTTCCACATGCCAACTTCCCAATCATCTGTTCTAATTACGATTTCTCAAATACGAGCTTAGAAAATAAAACAATTCCATACAAGGTCTTTAAGAAAGGCAGAATCAAAATTGGAGTTATTGGGGTGGGTATAGAACTCGAAGGTCTTGTTGAGAAGAAAAACTATGGAGAAACGATTTACCTTGATCCAATTATTCAGGCAAATAAGTATGCGACATATTTAAAGGAAGAAGAGAAATGTGATCTAGTAATTTGTTTATCTCATTTAGGATATAAATACAAGGAGCAAAAAGTTTCAGATCAAGTACTTGCAAAACAATCGCAGAACATCGATTTAATCATCGGAGCACATACGCATACTTTTATGGCTCAGCCAGATGTTTTCATAAACCTAGATGGAAAAGAAGTTAAGATTTTTCAAGTCGGTTTCGCAGGCATAAATTTAGGACGAATTGATTACTATTTTGAGAAGGCAAAAAACAGAAAGAGTTCAGTGGCAAGTAGTTTAGAAATTAACCACGAATTTGATAACCTTATCTAGGTAAATTTAGGAGGTTTACTTTACTTGTCATAACCACTAATTATTGTTTAAAATCCTGATTTTGATTAACATAATTTTTGGGCGAAATCTTTAGAATTGATTTTCAATCGTTTAAGGGGTGGATGCTTTGGAATACTTGTAAAATCAAGGATTTTCACGTATGTTGAAAAAAATGTTCAACAGAGGTTTGAAAAAAAATAAAAATAATTTTTCAAA
>CAZYBY010000414.1:0-8976 GCA_964645385.1 uncultured Sphingobacterium sp. | reverse complement strand
CCCATTACTTCTATGTTGAACCTTAAGTAGAAATAATCTTTACGAAGATTTATGATCTGATTGCTATAAACTAAAGAATAACGTAAACCTAAAGTAATATGGGGGTCAAAACTTTCTTTAATGTATTTGTTGTTCAGATTATTCAACAGGTCTAAAGCTTCTGATGATAATGTAGAACGAACAAAATTAATACTCATAGGAGAGAAGGAATGCGTAATGAATTGGTTCTGTTTCCAATCATATGTCATAGATCCAACAAATGTATTTCTGTTGTATTCTGGTCTGTTTTCGGTAATGTAGTTTATTCCTAATCGGGTTTTCGGACTAGCATATAATCCATATATTTTTTTATCTCGAAATAACAAGAAGCCTGGGAATGTAATACTTGCAGATGTATTCGATTCTCTACTGTTGAATATTAAACCAGAACTCTGGCTTTCGTCAATAAACGCTTGAGTTTCCAAACCGGCTTTAATACGAAATTCAAAGATTTCCGCACCTCTGAATATATTTTTATTGGTATAAATAAAATTTGCTGAAGATCCTAAGTTTGCGGATGCTACATAACCCTCTATCTCAGTCTGTGTACCTTGCTTTTTACCTGCCGATAAAGTGATTATAGAATTGATTTTCGTGCTATCTAAACTATCGATAGCAAAATCTATGTTTACAAATTTGAATATTCTTAAATCGCCCAATCGATTATAAGTAAGTTCTACATTTTCATCAGCATATTTTTTATCCTTTTCTATAAATATTAATCGTTTGATAATTTTCGATTTAATAAGGTTTTTAGGGTCGTTGATATTTATACTTGGGTCATCTACTTTTTTTCTTGAAGAAAAAGCACGATATGTTTCATCACTCTGAATATTTACATCGATATTGTTGATGGTATAAGCCTGATGATTTTTCTTGCCAGTAGGGTTTTCAATAACAACGTATAAATCAATATAATTTCCTTTTATACTGCTATCAATATCAAAATGTAAATATTCTCTATTGAAGAAATAATAGCCTAAGTTTTTAATATCAGAAGTAATACGTTCACGCTCTTCAGCGACTTTATCCTGATCAAAATAATCTCCAATTTCGATTACAGATTTATCAAGGTTTAAGAAATATATTGAGCGAATAATGGTATCCGTTATTTTATATTGAATATTTCTAATTTTATAACGATCGCCTTTATTTATTTGATAAGTAATATATGCTTTTTTCTTTTTGATATAAGAATGCTGTGAAGTTTTAGCATCGAAATAACCCTTATTATACAAATACAATTGCATTTGTTGAGCTGAGAATGTAGCTAATGATGTATCGAATATAACAGGTGGTTCACCAAAAGTATTTCTCAAGGAGCGAACTACTCTGTTATCATGTTTCCAGTTAAAAGCATTGTAAATACTTAGATTTGTTTTCAAAAAACCAATGCCTAAAAGTTTTTTATTCGGTTTCTGTTTATAAAAAGATTCTAGATTTTCTTTCTCTATGCCAGTTATACCTTGGATAGTGTTTTTATGTACTAATGCTTCTTTTTCAGACAATTTACGAGTCGAAGAACAGGCACTAAAGAAGATAACACTAGAAATGATTATAATTGCACTGAAAGAAGTTTTATATACAGATGATTTCAAAATCACAAATAAGCTATATTAAATCATTACATCAAAAAAAGTTCCGTAAAGAACATCAACAATTTATCGTTGAAGGGGATAAACTATGTGATGAGTTTCTCGAATCGGGTTTTAAAGTCCAAGCAATTTACGTCCTTGAACATAAACGTGAAAAGTACGAACTTCTTTTATCAAAAATATCGAAAAAAATAGAATTACTGGTATTAAGGGGGGAGGAAATGGACAAGTTGAGTAATATGTCTACTTCCCCAGATGTATTATGTGTGGTAAATATTCCTGCTGAAGTATCAATAAGCAATATTACTAAGGACGAGTTGAGTCGATCATTAGTTTTAGTTTTAGATGGTGTTAAAGACCCTGGGAATATGGGTACTATTATTAGAATTGCCGATTGGTTTGGGATAAAGCACATTGTATGCTCTAACGATTGCGTAGAACTTTACAATCCAAAAGTGGTTCAATCAACCATGGGTTCGATCTTAAGAACTACAGTTTATTACACAGAGCTAGATTCCTTTATAAAAAATCACAAAGATCAAAATATCTATGGAGCTTTGCTCCAAGGGGAAAATGTTTATTCAATATCTGGAAAAATGAGAGGTATTTTAGTCATGGGAAGTGAATCTCATGGTATTTCTCAAGAGATATTACCTCTGATAAACAAGCCAATAACGATTCCAAGCTTCGGACAAGCTGAATCATTAAATGTGGCAATGGCCACTGGAATATTATGTTCTGAGGCAAAAAGAAGGGAAATTTAAGGCTTTTTTAGATTTTCGCTTGTGCTGAAACATTATTTTAGTACATTTGCAAACTCTGAAAAAGAGGGTCGAGTGGCCGAGTGGCTAGGCAGAGGTCTGCAAAACCTTGTACAGCGGTTCGAATCCGCTCTCGACCTCAAAAAAATATAGATTGAACAAAAATTTTTAAGAAAATGGGAGTTACAAGACTTAAAAGAAAAGACAGAAAGAATAAAACTGTTTCTAGATTGAAAAAACAACGCTTGAAAATGGCGACTGACAAATCAATCAAGAAGCCAGTAGCTCGTCCGTCGACTGAAGAAACAGCAGCGTAATTGTTGATTTCTCTGAAAAGATATTAAATCCTGAGTGATGAACTCGGGATTTTTTCGTTTTCGGTACTATGTAATTAGTCGTTAGTCCTTAGTCCTTAGTCGTTAGTCCTTAGTCGTTAGTCGTTAGTCGTTGGTGCTTAGTCCAATGTCCATAGTCTTAGTTCATTGTTAAAATAGACTAATTAACCAAAGCTTTGTTAATTCTCTTCACTAATCCAGGTCCTTCATATATAAACCCTGTATAAAGCTGAATTAAGCTAGCTCCTGCATTTAGCTTTTCAATTGCATCTTGTTCGCTGTGAATTCCTCCAACACCGATTATAGGAAAGTTTCTGTTTGATTTATCAGCTAAGTATTTAATAACTTCTGTCGATCTATTAGTTAAGGGTTTACCACTTAGTCCACCAGCTCCAATGCTTTCTACATAAGAACTAGCAGTAGTTAATCCATCTCTAGAGATCGTAGTGTTCGTAGCTATTACACCTGCAATTTTAGTTTCCTTGACAATATCTATAATATCATCTAATTGTTCGTTCGTTAGATCCGGTGCAATTTTTAAAAGTATAGGCTTAGTTGTTGGCTTCTTTTTGTTTAGTTTTTGCAAGTGATTTAGTAATTCCATTAAAGGCGCTTTCTCTTGCAAAGCTCTTAAATTAGGAGTGTTCGGAGAGCTTACATTTACTACGAAATAATCTACATAAGTAAATAATCCCTCAAAACATTTTTCGTAATCTGAACTCGCTTCTTCGTTAGGAGTAACTTTATTTTTGCCGATGTTACCACCGATAATAATATCTTTTGGTCTGTTTTTTAATCGTTCGATAGCACCTTCTAAACCTCTGTTATTAAAACCCATACGGTTGATTAATCCTGAGTCTTTGGGTAAACGAAACATTCTGGGTAAGGGGTTTCCATCTTGAGCTAGGGGAGTTATAGTACCAATTTCGATGAAGCCAAATCCGTAGTTCGAAAGTTCTTTATATAGTTTAGCATCTTTATCGAAACCTGCAGCTAAACCTACCGGATTTGGAAATTTAATGCCGAATACTTCTCTTTCCAACTGCTCATTTTTCACAACAAACATTTTGCGAGTAATAAATTTTGCGCCAGGGATTGCTTGTGAAAATTTAATCAGTTTAAATACTAGATGATGAATTTTCTCAGGATCAATTAGAAAGAAAAGTGGACGAAGTAGGTTTTTATAAATCATTTTGTTCGATAAGTGTAGCTCGCATCATTTCGCGTTTGCCAGCAGCTCCTTGTGGGCGTTCTATTGTAAAGCCTAAGCTTTTTAGAGCACGTTTTAGATCTCCGGTAACGCTATACGTCACAAATATACCCTTATCTTTTAAAAAGGAACAAGCCTTTGCAATAGATTCTTCCGTCCACATACTTGGTTGATGCGATTTTGCAAATGCATCAAAATAAATGATATCGAATTTTTTATCAGTATTGAAATTTAATAACTCATTTTCAATAATTTCGAGTTTAACTAAATTGCTAATTGATTGTGTTTGTTGAAATGCACCTTCATACTTATCTAAAAAATTATTCCACAAACCTTCAGTTCTTAAGTATTGATGATACATTGTATTACCTATAATCGACTTAGGTAATGGAAAGGCTTCTATGCCAGTGTAATTAATATTTAGCTGATGCTGAATAGCGTGCTCGGCTGTTAATAAAAAATTTAATCCTGTACCAAACCCTATTTCTAGAATAGAAATTGATGATGCAAGATGTAGCTTATGATAGTAGTCTAATCCGCTATTTACAAATACGTGTAAGGTTTCTTGATGAGCTCCATGTATAGAGTGATAATTTTCTCCAATAATCGGATGGAATAGAGTACTCGATCCGTCGTTAGTGGTAACAAATGAAAGCTCTGGAGCCGACATTATTTAACGTTTTTAAATCCTACTTTAATTAAATCAGGATAACCGCCATCTAAATCGAACACATGCTTGAAGCCTTTTTTACGGAGTATGTTTGCTGCTTTAGTGCTTCTAACTCCAATTGCACAATACACAAAAACGGTTTGTTCTTTATCTAGTTTATCTACCTCAGATTCGAAATTTGAATTGCTGATATCGATATTCTTAGCGTTTTCGATATGCCCTTCGCTAAATTCCATCGGCGTTCTAACGTCTAATAATATTCCTCTGTATTTAAAATAACTCGCTTTAAATTCAATGGAATTCACCTTAAGAGCCGATTGAGCATATGTCAAACCAGCTATTAACATTAATACCACTATAAACGATTTATTCTTCATATAATATTATCAACGAGCATTTTCCATAAATCTTTCAGCAGGGAGGTAGCTAGGCATAAAATACTCTTGGCTCTCGAAATTCTGATAAGTTTGAAAAGCTGTTTTACCTTTCTCTATAACAAAGTTAAACTTTTGTTCTTTAATTATTTTATTATCAAACGAACGAAGTTTAAGATTTATTTCTTGAGCACCCGGCGGTAATGAAATTCTAGTGTAAGAAATGGCATAAGGTAATGTCTGCCAGTTTCTTGTATCAGCTTTTTCTGTGATTGCATTTACAATACCTACCAAAGAGCCCATGTTCTGATTTTGATCTCTAACAGCATATTCTGCAGCTTTCTTAGTTGCTAAACGCAATAAGGAGTTGGTCATTTCTCTGAGTAAACGATCTTGTAATGTTTTAAAAGCGATAGCATTGATATCTTCAGCAACTTCTAATTGGTAATCTGAACGATTAGCTTCTATGCTTGCAGAAGTATAATAGGGCTTGCGCTCTACATATTTTGGAAATGCTACTCTAATAAATTCTAAATTGCCTAATGCAGAATTAGTGTTTTTGCCTTCAGGTAAGGGGAATGGTATGTTTAAACCTAGTTCCTCATTGGCAAAGGTCACATATCCACCTTGACCTTTAATTATACTAAAGTTGATGCTATTTTCTGCTTTTACAGGACCTAAACCATTATTCCAGAAGAAAATTAGCTCACCATTGTTTTTGTTTCTTGGTTCGTTCTTCAGTTGAAATTTCTCTTCAAATAATCTACCTTCTTCATCAAAGCCCATTTCATAGGCTGTACGAATCACATCTTTTTTTAATTGCAAAGGAATTTCAGTTTTAAATTGCGGAGTATAAATCTTTTCATACGATTCGATGGCGTTTCTGTATGAGATAAAGGCGTCGTTTGTTTCACCAGCCGATTCGTATATAATACCCATTAAATTCAATCCAAAAGCATCTTCCGAATATTTATTCTTTTTTGTGTACTTATCGTTCAGTTGTTGAATCTTTAAGTTGATGCGTTTACATTCTACAATTGCATCTTCTTTTTGCCCTAGTTGAACATAATTCAATGCTTTATAATAATGAATCAAAACCCGTTCAAAATCTTCGCCACCGTATTCGATAGCCATCGGATTCGAAATTAAAGAAAGAGCTTGAGTACCTAACTTTTTCTGATAGTCTTCAATAAGGATATCAGCTTCATTAAAATACTCATTGCTCTTTACATAGTTTCCACTAAGCATTTCAATAGTGCCTAAATTCATTAGGTACAATAATCTGTTTTTCCCTTCTGCTCCTTTTTTATCTTTCGATAATACATCTTTTGCTTTTTCAATATCACCAGACTCTACTTTGCTATTGAATTCGGCAAAGCGTTGGTAATACGTAGCACAAGAGCTCGTGAGTAGTAGAGATACTACTAATACTGTATAAAAGAAATACTTCTTCACTTTAGTTTTGAATTGCTTTTTTAATTTTCTTATCGCCAATCCAAACTTTTTCGTTTGTTTCTAAATTGGTTAACTCTAAATCGATTTGGTAGTATACCACTTTGTTTTTACCATATTGGTCAACAATCGAGGTAATCACGCCATTCAACATAAAGTCAGCTCCTTTTTCTAGTCCCCATTTCTTTTTAGTATCGTTAGAAGAGAAAGTTTGTTGATCATTACGTTCATCGCGTAATTCTTTACGAGCATCTCCTGCTTGAACTACAGAAACTAAACCAGAATTGATATATGCTTTTTCAATATCCTTGATAAAAGTTTCTGCTTCAATATGTTCAGTAGTTTTGTTTCTAACTGTTCCTACAATAACTACTGGTTTTTTACCCTTCGCTGTAGTAAACTCAGTTCTCCATGGTTTTGCCATACAGTCGCTAATCATTTCATTAGAAACTAATCTCGAATCTGTATCATTCCATCTACCACTTAAATCTGTTTGTTGAGTTGGGTCGATACGTTCTACTTTTCTCGATTTACAGCTTGTAAATACAATGCTTGTTACGACTATCGTAGTAATAATTAAATAAGCCTTTTTCATATTAATTTAATGTTTATATTTATGTATAACTTCTAAACGATTTTTTTTATCAAATATATATTTATTTAAGAATTCAAAAATGAATCTTCCTATTAAAATGAAAAGACAATGGATATTAATTTTACCCTTATTCGCCATATTATTTTCCGCCTGCCCATATTATATTACTGAACCGGTACAGGCAGAAACGAGTTATACGCCGATTTTCATGACTCGTGCTTCATTGGAATCTTCCATTGCATCCACGGATCCTCAAAAGCTTTTAGAGCCTGGTAAAATGGTGGTTTTCAATAACTACATATTTTTAAATGAGAAATTTAAGGGTATACATGTGATTGATAATTCTAACCCTCAGAGTCCTCAAAAGGTCAGCTTCATTCGAATACCAGGATGTATAGATTTAGCTGTTAAAAACAACCTTCTTTATGCAGATAATGCAGTGGATTTAGTTGCTATCAATATCAGTAATGTTACACAAGTTAGTGTAGCTTATCGTTCGAAAGATGCATTTCCGGAGCTAACTCCTCCCGACCTGGGCTACTTGCCTAGTTTATATACCCCTGAGAATAGAAAAGAAGATTTAATAATAGTTGGTTGGAAAAAATGAGAACATTAAATAATATAATAATTCTGATTGTGCTGATATTTGGCTTAGGGCTAATATATTCTTGTGGTGTAAGCGATTCTACTTCGCCTACATCAACAAACGGAAATGGCACTGGAGTTGGTGGCTCTTTAGCACGTTTCACTATAAATGGTGATAAACTTTATACTTTAAGTGGATCAAAAATTAAAGCTTATACCTTGAGTCCGAACGGTACTCTTACTTTATTCAACACAACTACAACAATGAATAACGCTATTGAAACAATTTTCTGTAAAGAAAATGCCTTATTCGTCGGAACTTCTTCAGGGATGTTTATTTATGAATTAAGTTCAAATGGTGTCCCCTTGTATAAATCCTTTTATAATCATATTTACAGTTGCGACCCAGTAGTTGCCGACGATAAATATGCTTATATCACATTAAGAACTTCGAACGATTGGGGTTGTAATCGCGGCAGAAATGTACTAGAAATTATAGACGTTCAAGATTTAACAAGTCCGGATTTTATAACGAGTTATGCAATGGTTTCACCTAAAGGATTAGGAATTGATAGCAATTTGCTATTTGTATGCGATGATTTCCTGAAAGTTTATGATAAAACAAATTTAGATTCCTTGAAATTAATTTTTACATCGAATGTAAAAGGAAATGATGTAATTCCTTTCGATAATAAATTAATGCTAACATCTGATGCTGGGTTTTATCAGTATCAATATTCAAATAATTCTCTAACACTACTAAGCACTATATTAATCGGTCAATAATGAAAAAAACAATACTATCGTTTCTACTAATTTCAATAATTGGTACAACAAAAATTAATGCTCAAGCTGGTGCATCAGTTACATCTGCAGAAATTATGAAGTTGCCTGCTACAACATTAGTTACAGATAACTCATTTTGGCTACATGCTTCAGGATTTTTCTTTGGAGCTTATCGTTTAGAATACGAGCGTGCTTTGAAATCTAACAAGATGAACGGTATTGGAATTATGCCAATTTATTATTCATATGATTTTGGATATAATACCAAAGGGAATTCTGGAATTGAAAACTTCTTAATGTCGGGTGGAGGTGTAGATATTTCGTTTAGAAAATATCTCAAATTGAATGAAGATTCTAGAAGATTAGGTTATGTAAAAGCAGGACTAGGATATAGCCATATAAATTATCAATTTAAAGAATATGGTTGGATAGATTATGTTGGAAATGATGGATTAACTTACACGAAATATTCTTTAAACGATTATAAACAAAAGACAAATAGATTTGATAGTTTTATGTATTTCGGAATGAGAGCTGACCTAAATATTGGTTTTTATTTAGATGGTTATTTTGG
>CAZYBY010000413.1:0-3064 GCA_964645385.1 uncultured Sphingobacterium sp. | reverse complement strand
CACCCGAAAAATTTAGATGCTCTCTTAGAAATTGTGAATGAGTACACTCCAGATGTTTTTCATTTGCATACTTCAACTCCTTCTTTAGGGGTAAATCATTTAAAAATATTATCAGATAAAAAAATAATTACAATATTTACAGCTCATATTACAAGTTTTACTTGTATACGTGGTGATTTAATATTAAATGAATTAAGTGTTTGTGATGGAATACTTGACAGAGATAGGTGCTTGAATTGTTATATGTTAAAGCAAGACATAAAGAGTCCATTAATTAGAACAATTATTTTAAATATTTCAAAATTTAATTTTTCAAAAAATATTAATTCCTCAATCAAAATTTATAATAATAAACTGAATTCTTTAGATAAATTTCAAAGATATGTAGACCATGTTTTCGTGGTAAGTAAATGGCAGCAAGAAGTTTTGCTAAAAAATAATTTCAATAAGAATAAGCTATCGGTTTGTAGACAAGCAGTTAATGAGAGTATTATTATTGAACAAAAAAAATACTCGAGTTCCAAAGTGTTAAAGATTGGTTTCGTAGGAAGAGTAGTAAAAGTTAAAGGTTTGAAATATGTCTTAGAAGTATTAAAAAAAATCAATTCTTCTGATATAGAATTTCATATTGCCGCAATAAAATCAAATAATGAGTCAAAATATTACGAAGAAGTAAGGAGTCTAGCATCAAGTGAGAATGTATTTTGGAATGAAGATCTAGATTTTAATCAGATCATAGCATTTTTAGATAAAATTGATTTGTTAGTCTTGCCATCTTTGTGGTTAGAAACGGGCCCTTATGTATTATTCGAAGCCTTTGCAAGGAAAGTACCCGTGTTAGCATTTGACAAAGGAGGTGCTACCGAATTAATCGAAAATAATATAAATGGATGGTTGGAAGAAAATAATGATCAATTTGAAAACAAATTAAGTACACTAATATACAATAGGGAATTAGTAACAAATGCTTCTGAAAATATTAAACATGTTAGAACCACTAAAGATCTTTATAATGAAGTAATTAAAGTTTACAATAATCTAAAAAAAACTTAGCCAAAATAATATGAACTTACATTCAATTTTTTTCAAAATTCGACATAATAGATATTTAAAGAAATATGATTTTATCTGGGATATATTAAGAAAGCCATATGGTTTTTTTATTGATCCATTGAACAAAGGAATCCCACTAGTATTTAACGATGATACAACAATAAGACTTCCTTTAAGGTTTTATTCTAAAAACATTGTTAATTATGAACAAAAGCCTACAAAATTCCTCACCTCTTGGATTAAAAGTAATCCTGAGTCATTAGTGATAGACTTAGGTGCGGCTATTGGATACATTAGTTCTATTGCATTACATTCTTCAAATAAAGTAAAAGTAATTGGAATAGACTCTGATCTTATGAGTTTGAAAATAAGTGAATGGATCTGTTCATATGCAGAAGGTAATCGTTATCAAGTTGTACAAAGTTTTATTTCTGATAGATCTAATGAGATTTGCGATTTAAATCACGCTGTTAATTTGACATATTCTAAATTAAAAGAAATCAAATTAAAAAAAGCGATTGTCAGCAATGAATATCAAGTATTGGGAGATGCAACAAAAAATGATATTCCTATTTATACCATTGATAATTTATTTAATAATGCAAATATAAGTACCCCTGTACTTATAAAATGTGATATCGAAGGAGCTGAAATATTAGCTATAAAAGGTGCAATAAAATTTATATATAAATATAATCCTCATTTAGCAATAAGTGTACATCCGACTTTATTGGCAAATTATAATTCAAGTTCTGAAGAATTGAAGCAACTAATTATTAATCTAGGTTATACAGTTGAATTAATATCTATCGATCACGAAGAGCATTGGTGGTGCACCCCATTAAATTAAATTTTTTAATGAAAATACTCATCACAGCAGACCCTTTTATTCCAGTACCACCAATTCATTATGGTGGCATTGAACGAATTTTAGATATGCTTATTAAAGAATATTTAGATGCGGGGCATGAGGTTACGCTTATTGGCCATCCAGATTCAAAACCTGCTGATGGATGTAGATTTATACCCTATTCATCAGATAAAGATGAAATATTCAAAAATAGTTTATTGATAGCTAGGTCGTATTTTAAATATAAATTTGACATCATACATAGCTTTAGTCGTTTGTTGTATTTATTCCCATTATTGCCATTTAGAGTGCAAAAAATAATGTCATATCAACGAGAGCCAACTATGTCTCAAATAAAGAAAGCAATTCAACTTTCGAAGAAAAATACAATAGCATTTACAGGTTGTAGTGATTATATAAGCAAGCAGATAGCCACTGTTGGCGATTCGTATACAGTTTACAATGGAGTGCCATTAGAAGCATTTCATTTTAATCGTAATGTTACGGCAGATGCTCCATTAGTATTTTTAGGTAGAATTGAAGAAATCAAAGGAACACATGTTGCAATAGAAGTTGCAATTAAAACAAATAAGAAATTAATTATTGCTGGAAATATTCCTGCTGAACATCAACAATATTTTGAAGAGAAAGTTAAACCATTCCTCAATGAAAATATTATCTACATCGGCCCAGTAAACGATATTCAAAAAAATGAACTATTGCAAAAAGCTGCTGCATTTTTAATGCCTATTCTTTGGAATGAACCTTTCGGAATTGTTATGGCAGAAGCTATGGCATGTGGCACTCCTGTAATTGGATTTGCAAGGGGCTCTGTACCCGAAGTCGTGAAAAATAAAGTGACTGGTTATACTTGCACGAATATTGAAGAAATGATAATTGCTGTAAATAATATTTCAAAAATAAATAGAGAAGCAGTAAGAGCTGATGCGGAAGGTAGATTTAGCGCTAAGGTTATTGCTGATACCTATATTCAACTATATAAATCTAGACTATCATGAATTTTTTATTTAAATTAATAAGACTATTAATATCTACTTCAATTATCAATAAACTTAAAATTAAGTATCAAGTTCCTGATATGGAATGGAGTTTGAAAAACTTAAAATCGAATGGATTTAACCCTTCAACTATTTTAGATAT
>CAZYBY010000412.1:0-3317 GCA_964645385.1 uncultured Sphingobacterium sp. | reverse complement strand
AACTAATTTAAAATCTGAAGAAAATATAGTTTCTAGGATTCGATTTGATCGTATTGCATTTAGAGGATTAGTTACTAGTAATTCTTATTATGAAATTGGAACTGGTCAAGAACCCCAACGTGCATATACTTATTTGAAAGTTCCAGCAGGGCAAGGTGTCTATGTTTTTAGAGATTATAATAATAATGGAGTGCAGGAATTAAATGAATTCGAAATTGCAAAATACTCTTACGAAGCTGACTATATCAGGGTGAGTTTAGTAAGTACAAATTTCATTCGAACAAAATCGACTGTATTTTCAGAGAACGTTTTAATTGATCCTTCTAGAAGATGGGGTAATAAAACTAATTTTATGAAATACATCAATATGTTTTCAATGCAGTCTAATTTAAAAATTGATAGAAAAATTCAACGAGATGCAAGTAGTTCTATTTTCAATCCATTTGAAAATAATATCGATGATAGTTCATTAATTAATATTAGCACTCAATATCGCGAAACATTTTTCTTTAATAGAAGTAATCCTCTTTTCGGAATGGATTATACTTACCAAGGAAATAAAAATAAAGCACTACTAAGCATTGGTTTTGACGCAAGGACTTTGCAAGAACACATGTTTAGAAGTAGATGGAATATTTTAGGTAAGTATTCATTTCTAACAGAGATTAAACGTGGAGAAAAAAATGCGAATTCTGAAGCTTCAGTCGAAAGAAATTTCAAAATTCAATATTATGGGATCAAGCCAGAACTTGCATATCAAATAACAACAGAAATGAGATGGAGCGTTTTCTATTCTTATTTATACCAAGAAAATAAAATTTCAAATAATGAAATTTCGAAGCAACAAAAACTAAGCGCAGAATTGAAGTACAATGCTGGAGGTAAAGCAAGTATACAAACACAATTTAATTTTATTTACAACGATTTTATTGGGAGTAGTAACTCTGCAATTGCATACGAAATGTTAGAAGCATTACAACCTGGGAAAAACTTAACATGGTCGGCAAATTGGCAAAAGAATATCGGACCAAGTTTGCAATTAAGTATTTTGTATGATGGAAGAAGTTCTGAAAAGGCTAGAGTTATTCACGCGGGAAGCATGCAAGTGAGAGCTTTTTTCTAGTAGTGAGTAGTGAGTAAAGGGTATTGAGAAATTATTAAATTAGTTAATTTATCAATACCCACTACTCATTACCCATTACTTAAGTATTAGAGTCGTAGACCCTATCGAAGCGCCATCGGCGTATAATGTTAAAGTATATGTACCTGGTTCAATGCTTGAAGCTTTAGTCCAGTACATTGTATATGTTTGTCCAGATTTGTTTTCGAAGTTGATTGTACTTTTTACAGAATATTGAAGTTCTGTTCCATCAGCTTTGAATTTACTTTCGTTTTGATCAGTAATAACTTCTGCTTTCCCAGTTGGATTAACCACTCTTAAGTAGAACTCGCGAGGACCTTGAGAAGCAACTTGGTTATCGGCAATATTAAAAGTCACTTTAATTTTTTCTAAGTTTTTAACTCTTTCCGATTCTACTTCCTTGCCATTCGAACGATAACGAACACCCATCGCATTAATTGAAGTTGCTTTTAATAATGATGCTACCGCAACTTTATTTGAAAGGTTTATATTTTGATTTTCTAAATCAGAAGATTTACGTTGCTCTGTTTCTACAGTTTTTTTCAATCCTGAATTTTCAGATGCTAGCAGTTCATTTTCTTTTTTAAGTGTAATGATTTCATCTTGATATTTACGAATGTAATATCTCAACTGATCAATTTCATTACGAGCTCTTTCAAGTTCTGCAGCAGTCATATTTCCACGACGTAATGCACTTTGTAATTGAGCAACTTTGGCTTTTAATTCTTCATCCTTAGCCACTAAGCTTTCGTTTAAAGAATCAGCATTTGCTGTTGCTTGTGTTAAATCCAATTCCAATTGATTCAATTGTACTTGTAATTTTTCTTTTTCTCCAGATGTTTGCTCAAAACGAGTTTCTGTTTTATCTTTCTGCATCCACAAGAAAATGTTTGTAGCAATTAACAATACAATTACTGCTAAAAGTATATAAACTTTCTTAGTGTCTTTTTTAGGCTGCGACTCTTGTTCCATATATATTTTTAATTAGGCCTTATTGTTATTTACTTCATCAACGTAATTTAAACGTAAATCTGATAAGAATTGTGATAATAAACGTTCAGATTCCGGACTTAGGTTTCCTTTTGTTTTATCGCGAAGCATTTCTAACATATCAATTGATTGTTTTGCTTGCTCTAAATTACGATCAATTTTATTCGTTACTGGATTCATTACTTTCCCTAAGCCTTGCATTCCAGAAGAGTGGAATATGTACAATAACTGAGCAAATAGTTGTTCTTCCTTATTCATAAATAAATTATAATGAGCAAATATATAAAAAATTAAAGTAGATGCTTTACATTTAAACTTTGAAATTATATGGAACTTAATAAAGATTTTTGGGAGCAAAAGTACCAAGAAAATAAAACTGGTTGGGATATAGGAAGGGCTTCAACTCCTATAATAAACTACTTAGAACAGCTTGAAAACAAAGACCTAAGCATCTTAATACCGGGGTGTGGAAATGGGCACGAGGCGGAATGGGCTCTAAAACATGGTTTCTCGAATGTTCATGTATTAGATTTTGCAGATTCTGCGATCCGAAATTTCAAAAAAAGATATCCAAAATTCAATCCTGATCATCTTCACCACGAAGATTTCTTCGAACACAAAGGTTCTTACGATTTAATTATTGAACAGACCTTCTTTTGTGCTATAGACCCTTCTTTACGTAAAAAATATGCTGAAAAAATGCAGCAATTACTTAATCAGAATGGAAAACTTGTAGGTCTAATGTTTAATACAGATTTTGATGGAGGTCCTCCGTTTGGAGGAAGTAAAGAAGAATATAAAAAATACTTCTCTCCTTACTTCCTGTTTAAATATTTTGAGAACTGTTACAACTCTATAAAACCCAGAGCTGGTACGGAGTTATTTATCTTATTGAAAAGAAAAGCTATTTAATCGATTTTAATATTTCTTCGCTCATTGGCTTTACTGAAGAAGCAAAATATTTAATTAATTGACCATTTTCATCAATTAAATATTTATTGAAATTCCATTTGGGTTCTTGAGAATTCCAACCATTCAATTCTTTTGTAGAAAGCCATTTGTAAAGATCACAAGCATTTTCACCCACTACATCTACTTTCTCAAAAAGTTGAAATGTAACGCCATAGTTCTTCTCACAGAATCCAGCAATCTCTTTGTTTGTACCGGGTTCTTGTCCACCAAAATT
>CAZYBY010000411.1:0-3601 GCA_964645385.1 uncultured Sphingobacterium sp. | reverse complement strand
ATTGGAATGAGTAAAGAAGCTAAAATTGTGTTTAAAAGTTTAAGAGATTATTTAACACCAAAATCTGATTATGCAGATGATCGTAGAGGTTCTATACAAGCTGCAATTGATTTATACGGACAAAATTCTCAAGAAGTACAATCGGTTATGAATGCATGGCATGCAGTAGGAGTTGGAAAAAGATATACATACTTACCTGATATCGAATTTAAAGTAGCACAAGTAATTTGTGCTCCAAATTCAACTATTCAATTTGTGAATAATACTGGAAATGGTTTAACATATCTTTGGGATTTTGGAGATGGAGCTAGTTCAACCGATGAAAATCCATCACATGCATACACTTCAATTGGCGATTATGATGTTCGTTTAATAGCAACAAATGTTAATGGTTCGGATACATTATTTAAACCAGGGTTTGTAAAAATATTTACTGATTCACCATTACCAAGTAATTGTGCAGTAAACATGCTAACACCAGTTGGAACTACAGGTATCTATAGAGTTGAATTTGGAGGAATTGATAACAGTAGTCCTGGACCGAAAGATGAAAATCCTTATATGGATTTTAATTGCTATCGTGCAACAGTTGCTCGATCAGCGTATCATCCCATGAAAATCACTACACATAGCTCGAGTCCAGTATTTACTCGAGTTTATATCGACTGGAATAATAATGGAAATTTTGATGTTCCGGAAGAATTAGCAATGTCGACAAATAATACTTTGCAATATCATTACGATACTGTTTATGTGCCTAGTTCTGCAGTACCAAACATTCCATTGCGTATGCGAGTTGTTTCAGCAAAAGCAACAAATAATACTCCGGATGTAGTTTGTAGTGGATTACGTAATGGGCAAATAGAAGATTATTCAGTAATTGTTACAACTGGCGCTGGAGTTGAATCGAATAACAAATCTTTCTTAAGTGTTTATCCAAATCCAGCACAAGATGAATTGTTCATTAAATCAACCGAAGGAAACCATGAATTAAGTATTATAGATGTACTTGGAAGAGAGGTATTACATTCAAACTTCAATTCATCAACACGCATCAACATATCGAATTTTCAAAACGGAATTTACTTAGTAAAAGTTGAAACGAATGGAGTAGTGCAAGTACTTAGGCTAGTAAAGAAGAATTGAGATATTAGATGCTAGATCTATTGACTACTTGATTAGGAAATTAATCACATTACTAACGACCAAGGACCTACGACTAACGACTAGAAAAAATGTTTTTTGAATTCTTACAACAAGGCTTCTTCCATATACTCGACATTGGAGCATTAGACCATTTATTGTTTTTATTGGTGCTTGGTATTGTTTATGATTTAAGTCAATGGAAGAAATTATTGTGGGTGCTCACCGCATTTACTATTGCACATTCATTGAGTTTAGCCTTATCCATACTTAATATAATAAATATTAATGCAAAATTAGTTGAGGTACTAATACCATTAACTATTTTAATTACTTGTATTGAAAACTTCATTTATCTAACTCCCAAAAAATACAATATTATTTTAGCTGGAATCTTCGGATTAATACATGGTTTAGGCTTTTCTAATACCTTAAAAGAATTGTTTATAGGAATGGATATTAATCTATTTCAAACCTTATTACCATTCAATATCGGGATCGAATTAGCACAAATTCTGTTCATGTCCATTTTGATATTTTTGTTACATTATTTCAATAAATTAAAATTAATAGCATATTGTAACCTAGTTAGAATTATTAGTGCCTTCGTGGCAGTCCAATCAATGGTCTGGATAGTTACAAGATTCAATAATATTTAAATACTAAATACTAATATCTAAAATCTAATTCTAGCTACTAGCTACTAGCTACTTAAAACTAAAACTATGAAACGAATCACCCTACTACTAGCATTCATTTTAAGCGCTCTATTTTCAAATGCACAAGGAACATATAATTCAAGTAAGTTTCATCAAATGGAAGAATGGTGGCCTACTCCAAATGAATATAGAAATGGTGCTGGAGCTCCGGGGCATTCATATTGGCAACAAAAAGCAGATTACGATATCACGGTTGCATTAGACGATGAGAAACAAACGGTTTCTGGTTCAGAAAAAATTACATATACAAACAACTCTCCAGATGTATTAACTTATTTATGGTTGCAATTAGATCAAAATATATATAAAAAAGGATCTATGACTGATTTAACAAATACTCAAAATGATATTCAGAGTATGAGTTTCGGTGGGTATAATTTTATGTACAACGATTTTAATGGCGGTTTCGATATTGAATATGTGAAAGATGGGAAAGGTACTCCTTTGAAATATACAATTGTGAATACAATGATGAGAGTTGATTTACCTCAGAGTTTAAAAAAAGGAGAGCAATATGTGCTTCAAATTAAATGGAAATATAAAATCAATAATACTAAAACAAATGGAGGCAGATCAGGTGCAGAATATTTTGAAGAAGATAAAAATTGGATTGAATTAATTGCTCAGTTTTACCCAAGAATGTGTGTTTATAACGATGTTCAAGGATGGAACCATAAACAATTTTTAGGAGGGGGAGAATTTGCAACTTGCTTTGGCGATTACAAAGTGTCAATTACAGCTCCAGCGGATCATGTGGTAACTGCTACAGGGCAATTAATGAATCCGAATGATGTACTTAAAGCAGAATGGAAGAAAAGATTAGAGAAAGCGAAATCAGCTGATAAGCCTGTTATCATCATTACACAACAAGAGGCTACAGAAAATGAAAAGTCGAGATCTAAATCTACTAAAACCTGGAAGTTTGAAGCAGAGAATGTGAGAGACTTTGCTTGGGCATCTTCACGTAAATTTATTTGGGATGCAATGAATGTTCGAGTAGGTAATAAAGATGTAATGGCTATGTCGTTTTATCCTAAAGAAGGAAATCCACTTTGGGAGAAATATTCTACTGCAGCAATTGCTCATACTTTAAAAGTATACTCTCGTTATACAGTGAATTATCCATATCCAGTAGCGATTTCAGTAAATGGTCCTATTGGTGGCATGGAGTATCCGATGATCTGTTTTAATGGACCTCGTCCGGAAAAAGATGGTACATACTCTTCGAGAAGTAAATATGGATTGATTACTGTAGTGATACACGAAGTTGGTCATAATTTCTTTCCTATGATCATCAATTCAGACGAACGTCAGTGGGCATGGATGGACGAAGGTTTAAATACCTTTTGTCAATATTTAACAGAGCAAGAATGGGAAGAAAATTATCCGTCGGGTAGAGGAGAAGCTCGTAAAATTGTAGGGTATATGTCGGGTGATAAATCGACTCTAGACCCAATAATGACGAATTCAGAATCGATTTTACAATTAGGTAATAATGCATACGGTAAACCTGCTACTGCATTGAATATATTGAGAGAAACGGTGATGGGAAGGGAGTTGTTCGACAAAGCATTTAAGGTTTATGCGGAACGCTGGGCTTTTAAACATCCGATGCCAGCAGATTTCTTCAGAACAATGGAAGATGCAAGCGGTGTTGATTTAGATTGGTTTTGGAGAGGTTGGTTTTATGGTACAGAGCCTTGTGATATAGCATTGAAAAATGTGAAGTTGTTTACCAT
>CAZYBY010000410.1:0-3812 GCA_964645385.1 uncultured Sphingobacterium sp. | reverse complement strand
GTTCATTAACTTTATCACTAAAAATGGTTTTAAAGTATTCGGATACTACAGAATAATAATCGGTGCTCTTATTTTAATTTTATACTTCATGGGTATAGAGTTATCTATTCTATAAAATGTCAACTTTCGATTTTCAAACTGGTGAATTATTATTAGTCGATAAGCCCTTAACTTGGACTTCTTTCGATGTTGTGGGAAAAATTCGAAATTCAACACGAATAAAAAAATTAAAAGTTGGTCACGCAGGAACATTAGATCCTTTAGCTACTGGATTATTAATTATCTGTACAGGAAAATTGACTAAAAAGGTTGATGAATATCTTGCTGAAGAGAAAGAATACACAGGGACAATTACTTTAGGAGAAACGACTCCATCTTACGATTTAGAAACAGAAGTAAACCAAACCTTCCCCACAAACCATATCACACCAGAATTGTTATTTGAAACAGCAAAAAGCTTTGAAGGAGAAATTGAACAAGTATCTCCAGCTTATTCTGCACTTAAAGTTGATGGTGAAAGAGCTTATCACAAAGCTCGTCGCGGTGAGGAAGTAAAAATGAAAGCAAGAAAAGTCACAATTGAAGCGTTTGAAATAACTAGTATTGAAATGCCCATAGTGAATTTCAGAATTGTATGCAGTAAGGGAACTTATATTCGTTCAATAGCACATGATTTTGGAAAGAAATTGAATTCTGGGGCTCACCTTTCATCTTTACGTAGAACACGCAGTGGTGACTTTAAAATTGAGAATGCTTGGAATCTAGAGGAGCTTATCTATAAAATAAAAACAGAACGATTTAATACAGAGAGTTGAGAGTATACAGAAACATAGAGGAGTTTGAAAATAAGCATAATGCCATTGTAACTACTGGCACTTTTGATGGCGTACATTATGGTCATCAAAAAATTATAGCTCGCTTAAAAGAAGTAGCTGCTCAATCACAAGGAGAAACAGTAATAATCACGTTTTTCCCTCACCCACGTTTGGTCTTATTCCCCGAAGATAATGATCTAAAATTGATCAATACATTGGATGAAAAAATTGCACTTCTAGAAAAAGCAGGAATTGACCATTTAATCATCATCCCATTTACAAAAGAATTTTCACGATTAAGTTCTCTCGAATTTATTCAACAAATATTAGTCGATAAAATTGGCACAAAGAAATTGGTTATTGGTTACGACCATCATTTCGGAAAAAATAGAGAAGGAAGTTTCGAACACCTTAAACATTATGCTCCTGAATATGGATTTGAAGTGGAAGAAATTCCAGGACAAGACATCAATGACGTAGCAGTAAGCTCTACTAAAATCAGAAATGCCATTTTAAAAGGAGATGTTTCTACAGCCAATAGCTATTTAGGCTATACTTTCAACATAACTGGTTCAGTTAAAAAAGGAGATCAAATCGGCAGAACAATTGGATACCCTACTGCAAACATACAAGTCCCGGAATCCTATAAATTAATTCCAGGCGACGGAATTTATGCCGTAAAAGTAAATGTTCAACAGAAAGAATATTATGGAATGCTATACATCGGCAATCGTCCCACTGTAAACGGGTTGAACAAAGTTATCGAAGTAAATATTTTCGATTTTAATGAAGATATTTATGATGAAAGCATCAGAGTAGAATTCCATCAGTATATCCGAGGCGATAAAAAATTGAATGGATTAGATGAACTCAAAGCAGCCCTCGCTGCGGATGAAGTGGCTTGCAGAATTTTTTTTGGTAATTCGTAAATAGTAACTGGTAACTGGTAGCTGGTAACTCGATACTTGTTGTTCGATTTTTTTGTGAAAGAGCTTTATACATTCCTTATTATTTTTAGAATTTAGAATTTCTACTAGCTTAATTCAAAATTCTCTGTTTTCGGAAAATCTACAAATGCAGTTAGTAATACCTGAGGAATATCTCTAGCAAGTTTTCGCTCTACCACATCTAGCCAAGATCCATCTACGGTTATGGTAGCCATAAGTTTCCCTGCTTCATTTACAAAGCGGTGTTCGAACGACCATTTGCTTGCATCAGCTTTCATTTTAGACAGATAAACTTCTAACGTTATTTGATCACCTAACTTAATTTCTCTACGAAAAACAGCTTCTTCTCTAAAAATAACAGGACCCATTTTCAACTCCTGAAATTTATTCATAGTTAGGCCTAAGCTTCCTAATATTTCAATACGTTGTTGTGCACAAAAGTCATAAAACACACTGTGTCTTAAATGAAAGTTCGGGTCTAAGTCGGACCAACGAATGGAGATGGTTTTTTTGTTCATACTCTTTTTTTGACAGGCCCTTCGGCTCCGCTCAGCCACCGTCAAAAAAAATCAGACGGCGGCTGAGCTGAGCCGAAGCCACTACTAAACTTTTGTTTTCAAATACTTCGCAGTATATGACTTCTTATCTTTTATCATTTCTTCTGGAGTGCCTTCAAACACAAGTGTTCCGCCTTTCTCTCCACCTTCCGGACCAATATCAATAACCCAATCGGCACATTTAATAACATCCATGTTATGTTCAATTACAATTATTGAATTGCCTTGTTGGATTAAGGCTTCGAAAGATTTTAATAGTTTTTTGATATCATGAAAATGCAAACCGGTTGTCGGTTCATCAAATACAAATAACGTATGTTGAGTGGCATTTCCTTTCACTAAAAACGAAGCTAATTTAATACGTTGTGCTTCTCCACCAGATAGTGTATTCGACGATTGTCCTAAATGTACATATCCCAAACCAACATCTGCCAATGGCTGAATTTTACTAATGATTTTCTTCTCCTCAATAAAAAATTCTAAGGCTTCATCGATTGTCAATTCCAATACATCAGAAATGTTTTTCCCTTTATATTGAACATCTAAAACTTCTTGCTTAAATCTTTTACCATTACAACTTTCGCATGGCAAAAAGATATCTGCCATAAATTGCATTTCAACTTTCACTTCGCCTTCTCCTTGGCAAACTTCACATCTACCTCCATCTACGTTAAATGAAAAATGAGATGGCTTTAAACCTTGAGCTTTTGCTGAAGATTGAGCTGAAAACAAATTTCGAATTTCATCGTAAGCCTTCACATAAGTTACAGGATTCGAACGAGAAGATTTTCCTATCGGATTTTGATCAACCATTTCAACTTGATGGATTGTTTTCATATCTCCCTCTAAACCATCAAAAGCTCCTGTTTGCTCACCTGTATAATTACCCAACATCTTTTGTAATGCTGGAATTAAGATTCTTTTCACTAAAGATGTTTTTCCAGAACCACTAACCCCTGTTACTGCAGTAAGTGTATGCAATGGAAACTTCACATCAATGTTTTTTAAATTATTCTCCCTAGCCCCTTTTACAGTAATGGAATCATTCCACTTTCTTCGTTGCTTAGGAATTTCGATAAGCTCTTCCCCACTTAAATACTTACCCGTCCAAGTATTTTTCGACTTTAGAATTGCGTCGAATTCTCCCTCAAACATTACTTGTCCTCCATTAGAACCTGCATCCGGACCAATATCAATAATATAATCTGCGGCTTCCATTACTTCCTCATCGTGCTCTACAACAATTACAGTATTTCCAGCATCTCTTAAGGATTTCAAAACTGAAATTAATCGCTGTGTATCTCTAGAATGTAAACCAATAGATGGTTCATCTAAAATATATAGTGAACCAACTAAACTACTACCTAAAGATGTTGAAAGATTAATACGTTGAGACTCCCCTCCAGATAGTGTATTCGACAAACGGTTTAAAGTTAAATAGCCCAATCCTACATCACACAAGTAGGTTAAACGATTGGTAATTTCAGACAATA
>CAZYBY010000409.1:0-12604 GCA_964645385.1 uncultured Sphingobacterium sp. | reverse complement strand
GAATTATGAATTATGAATTAAGAATTATTTACTTTACTTAATACATTATACTTAATACATTGTACATATAATCTAATAATTCTCTACCGCTGCTTTCAGTTTTTTAACAACTGCCTCACTTGGCAATGACAATGGTAATCTCACAGTATCTCCGCAGATGCCTTTCATTTTAAGCACAGTTTTAATACCACCCGGGCTACCATCTGCGAATAATAAGTTGATAATGTCGGTAAGTTTATAGTGTAATTTACGTGCTTTGTCGAAATCTCCTGCTAAGGCATAGCGAGTCATTTGTGCGAAATCTTTTGGCCAGGCATTTCCAACTACAGAAATTACGCCACTTGCTCCTAAAGCAATTAGCGGAAGGGTAATACCATCGTCGCCAGAAATTAACATGAAGTTTTTAGGCTTATGTTTTAGGATATACATCATTTGGTCGATGTTGCCCGATGCTTCTTTAACAGCAATAATGTTTTTGAAATCGTTTGCTAATCGCAAAGTCGTTTCAGCAGTCATGTTCATTCCTGTTCTTCCTGGAACATTATAAAGTATAACAGGTAGGGGAGAATGCTCAGAAATCATTCTATAATGTTGGTATAAACCTTCTTGATTTGGTTTATTGTAATAAGGAGCTACTGAAAGAATTGCTGTAAATCCTTTTTTATCGAAATGATTTAAATAATCACATACTTCTCGAGTGTTGTTTCCTCCAATACCAGCAACAACCGGTACTCTACCATCAACAGTTTCTAAGGTGATATCAAAAATAGCCTGCTTTTCATCCTTCGTTAAAGTAACAGATTCACCTGTTGTACCCATAGGTACTAGGTAATCAACTTTATTGGCAATTAAATTATTGATAAGCTTTTTATAGCTTTTGAAATCAATATTGCCATCCGAATGAAATGGAGTAACTAATGCTACACCTGTGCCGATTAATTTTGAACTCATTTTTTTAATATTTGAAGATAATGATTTAACTGATCTATATAGGATTTCATACTTACACCTTTATCATCAATCATAAAATCGTATGCGTTAACTGTGCTTATATTGAACTTGCCAATTCGCATTCTTGCTGACGATAACGATGCTATATAATTAATGCTAAATTCGTTTGTATAGTTTAAGCTGATTAATAAATCGAAATTCGATTTGTAAAATCGTTCTATTAATCCTCGTTTTGGTCTATGGAAAAAATCGAAATCACTTTCAAAAATATAATGCGGATCCTTCTCCTGATTTTTGAATCTCTTCTTATAATCCTTTATCCCAATAAACCCAATATATTCAACCGTTTTGCCTGCTTTAGTCAGACCATCAATGTAATCTAAAGCAGTTGCGATATCTTCATCAGTTAATGCAGTGAATAATACTCCAACTGTTTTTGCTTCGTTGAATGGTACTGTTTCTCTGTGTATTCTTCTATTTAGAAGATCTCGCTTCAACTTTCTTCCCGCAAAAAAATGCCCTATTCTTCTAAATAATTTTTTCATTAATGCTTGTATTCTCTAGTACTGCAAAGGTATTAATAAATTTAATATTTTAATTCTCTAACATTTTTTCCAAATCTTCTTCGGAAATGATAGGAATATTGAGCTTTTGAGCCTTTTGAAGCTTACTTGGTCCCATATTATCACCTGCTACTAGGAAATTTAATTTTGCTGAAATACCACTTAGGATTTTCCCTCCATTTGCTTCGATTTTTTCTTTCAGCTCTTCTCTTGAATATTTACTGAATACTCCAGATATCACAAATGTTTTGCCAACTAATAATTCACTTTCTTTGATGATTTCTTTTTCCTCAACTTCAAATTGCAATCCTTGTTCTTTTAAAAATTGAATTAAATATTGATGTTCTTCTTTTGAAAAATAATCCAGAATACTTTGTGCAATTCGCTCTCCAATTTCATCCACTCCAACTAATTCTTCAAAACTTGCACTCATCAAATTGTCTATGTTTTTAAAAGCATAAGCAAGTTTCTTCGCAACCGTTTCTCCAACATATCGAATACCTAATCCGAATAATACTTTTTCGAAAGGATTTTCTTTTGATTTTTCTATTCCTTGAATAAGATTGGTTACTGATTTACTGGCGAATCTATCTAATTGTAATAATTGAACTTCCTTATCTTTTAATCTGTAAAAATCTGCAATACCATTTACTAAGCCAGCCTGGAATAATTGATCAATGGTTTCATCGCCTAAACTATCAATATTCATTGCTTTCCTAGAAGTGAAGTGCTGCATTTTACCGATTATCTGTGGTGGGCAAGCATCTTCGTTAGGGCAGTAATGTTGAGCTTCTCCCTCTTTACGCACAAGTTTTTCGCCACATACGGGGCAATGTGTGATGTATGAAATAATAGGGGAGAATAGTTTTCTTTTTTCAAGATTAACACCTGTTATTTTAGGAATAATCTCTCCGCCTTTCTCAACTTTTACAATATCGTTTTCGTGTAAGTCTAATTTTTCAATTTGATCTGCATTATGTAATGAAGCTCGCTTAACAGTAGTTCCTGCAAGTAAAACAGGTGCTAAGTTTGCTACTGGTGTAATAGCTCCTGTTCTTCCAACCTGATAATCTACTGATAATAATTCGGTTTCAACTTCAGCAGCTTTGAATTTATAAGCAATCGCCCAACGAGGTGATTTTGCAGTGAAACCTAATTCTTTTTGTTGATCATATCGATTTACTTTAATAACGATACCATCGATATCGAAACTTAATTCCTCTCTAGCTTTTTCCCAATGAGAAATATACGCGAATACCTCTTCAATATTTTTGCAAAGCTTGTATGTTGGAGATACGTGGAATCCCCAATCTTTTGCTTTTTGTAAACTCTCGAAATGTGTGTTGAATTTTATTTCCTCACCTAATAAAAAATATAAATAACAATCTAATCCTCTTTTAGCTACCTCTCGAGAGTCTTGCATTTTAAGGGTTCCAGATGCAAAGTTACGCGGATTGGCAAAAGTTTGTTCTCCGATTTCTTCTCGTTCTCTATTTAATTCATCGAATGTATTTCTATGCATGAATACCTCACCACGAATTTCAAACTCATTAGGGTAATCTCCGTTTTGTAATATTAGAGGAATGGTATTTATAGTACGAACATTGGCTGTAACATCATCACCTTTTGTTCCATCGCCTCGAGTTACAGCATGTTTTAATTTTCCATTCTCATAAGTTAAGCCAATTGCTAAACCATCGAATTTCAATTCACATACATATTCAAATTCTTCGGCAATAATCTTTTTTATTCTTCCATCAAAATCCATTAACTCCTGTTCAGAATAAGTATTCCCAAGCGAAAGCATTGGGTATTTATGAGTAATGTTTTTGAAGTTTTTAGTAATAGTACCTCCAACACGTTGGCTAGGAGAATCGTCTTTTAATAAAGATGGAAATTCTTTTTCGAGAGCTATCAGTTCTTCCAACAACAAGTCGAATTCCCTATCGGAAATCTCTGGTGATGATTGCTGATAATATAAATAATTATGTCGATGTAATTCCTTCGAAAGCTCTTCAATTCTAGCCTTAGCTGATTCAATATTCATAGCACTAAAGTAATGAAAATGCCGAAATAGCTAAAGTTACTAATTAGAAACTACGCTGATTTCTTGATTATAGTTTTTACCGAAATCAATTCTAATAGAGAAGATATTAGAATACAAAGCGTCTGATAAATTCCCAATATTCGTTAATGCGTAATCTATGCTTACATTTTTCAATTTTACACCCACACCAAAATTTGGTTGAGTCGAAGTGGTTTTACTTCCATCGAAATCTGTTACTTTTTGAATATTCCCTAATCCTGCACGTAAAAATGCCATTTTACGATAATCCAATTCTATTCCCATATGCGGGTCTATGCTCAATGGATCAGCGCTTATTAATGTATTACGTTTTCCATCTGTTGTTATATCAAAATTTAGTTCAGCTAATACACCGAATTTAGATGCAAATCTTGTTTGATATGCTGAGCCTAAGATGATTTTAGGATTAGTAATTTCTATAGAATTTTCAGGAATTTCGTTTCCGGTATTTGTGAAAATTTCTTTAGTGTTTTCGTTTAGGGTATACGACCAAGTATTAAAGGTAGTACTAATATCACGAGCCATAGCAGCAAAACTGAAATGCTTTAATTGGTATTGGGCTCCAAAATCTAATCCAAACCCCCAAGATTTCGCGAAATCGCCTATTCTACGGTTAATCACTTTAACATTTCCACCGATGCTAAGTTTAGGGTCCTTCATTTTTCTTGCATAAGAACCAATAAAAGCATAATCTACTGCAGAGAAAGAACTAATTCTATCATAGTTAATATTTCCACCATTATCAATTAATTCAGTGGTATTCGGAATATCATCAACCCCAAATCGAACTACTGAAATTCCGAAACTAGATTGATCGTCAATTTTATAGGCAAATGAACCAAAGTCATATTTTGCAATAGAACCGAAGTACTCCGCATGCATTAATCCAACTTGCATATTGCCGCTCATTTGTGTTAATCCAGCAGGGTTCCAATAGGTAGAATATACATCGTTTGTAGAGGCAACAGTTGCATTCGACATGCCAAAAGCCCTAGAGCCAACTCCTAAGGAAAGAAATTCATTACTGTATTTTCTACTCTGAGAAAATCCAGCTAAACTCATAAAAATTAATGTTAAACCTAGGATCAGTTTACTTTTCATTTTCCAAATGGGCATGTATGTCTTCAAATATAGAATAATAATCTTTTTCAACAATCTCCATTAGTTCCGCAATATGATGATGCATTAATCTAACATCATTTTCTGAGAAAAACTCCTGAGTTAATCGGTATTGTATTCTGTTTAACGCATAAACAATACTTTCATTACTTTGATAACTCAATAAATATTGTACTTCTGTGAATCTATTAAAAGATGCCTCGAAGGTATGAGCCTCAGGAATACCGCTAATGCTTAAAAAATCGATGATATCTGCTATTTTACATGATTTTAGGCGCTCATAAAATTTAGTAGCATCAATAATATTATTTTTAAGTAAAAGAGTGTCGAGCATTATTTCTAAGCCAATATGACCGAGCATAAAAGGCTTAACTTTTTTATTATCAAGCGATAAACTTCGAATTCGTTCCGTAATTAAGGTTGTTTTTTCCTTGAAAAAAGATGATTCGTGAAAGAAATGATCCACTGCAAGGTGGCGTACCCAACCTTTCTGAATGCTAGTAAATACAGGACTTTTAGAGTATTCTTTGGTAAATTTATGAGGATGAATATTCCAACGGCGGTTATGCGTTTTACTTAAATCCGGCAGGGCGACGCCTAAAATATAGTAAGGGTCGGTATTTTGTTGATCGAAATAATAATGTGATAAGTAATTCATTCCCCTGCGTCTATTTGCTATATTTGAAGCCTAAAATAACGAAATAACCAATGAACACGAATTTTGTTGAAGAACTAAAGTGGAGAGGCATGTTACACGACATTATGCCTGGAACAGAGGAGCAATTGAGTAAAGAAATGACTTCAGGGTATATTGGATTCGACCCTACTGCTGATTCTTTACATGTTGGACATTTAGTTCAAATCATGACTTTAATTCATTTTCAACGTTCAGGACATAAACCTTATGCATTGGTTGGTGGAGCTACAGGAATGGTTGGTGATCCATCAGGAAAATCGGAAGAAAGAAATTTATTAGACGAAGAAAGTCTAAACCATAATGTAGAATGCATCAAAAATCAGCTTTCTAAATTTTTAGATTTTGAATCTGGTGCATCGAACTCAGCTGTAATGGTGAATAATTACGATTGGTTCAAAGGATTTTCATTTTTAAATTTTATTCGTGATGTTGGGAAGCACATCACAGTAAATTACATGATGGCCAAAGATTCTGTAAAGAAAAGATTAGAAGGTGATACAGGTATGTCGTTTACTGAATTCTCTTACCAATTAGTTCAAGGATATGATTTTTACTACTTATGGAAAAATCACCAATGCTTAGTGCAAATGGGTGGTTCAGACCAATGGGGAAATATTGTTACGGGTACAGAATTTATTCGCAGAAAAGATTCGGGGACTGCATTTGCCATGACTACCCAATTGATAAAGAAAGCGGATGGTACAAAATTTGGTAAAACTGAAAGTGGTAGTGTATGGTTAGATCCTAAACGTACTAGCCCATATAAGTTCTATCAATTCTGGTTAAACACTACCGATATAGATGCGAAATCTTATATTAGAATCTTTACTTTACTTTCTAAAGCAGAAATTGAAGCCTTAGAATTAGAACACGATGCTGCTCCACATTTAAGAATTTTACAAAAAGCAATTGCTAACGATATCACAACAAGAGTTCACGGTGCAGATGCATTAGAAATGGCAATCAAAACTTCAGAATTTTTATTCGGTTCGGGAGATCTAGAATTCTTAAAGAAATTAACAAATGATGAAGTGTTAGATGTATTCGAAGGTATTCCTCAATTTAATATTTCTAAACAAGAATTATTTACCGGGATTAATATTATCGATTTACTTGCCGAGAAAACAAGTGTTTTCCCATCAAAAGGTGAAGCTAAGAAAATGATTGTTGGCGGTGGTGTATCTATCAACAAAGAAAAAATAAATAATGTTGATTTGTTAATCGATCAAACTTCGTTAATTAATGAAAAATTTATCGTAGCTCAGAAAGGAAAGAAGCAATACTTTTTGTTAATATGTTAATTTGTTAATCAGTTAATATGTTAATAATCGTGTGCGATTATGCTTACTAATAAAATATCTCATACTAACATCTCAATTCTTACTGTACTAGCAAGTTGCAGCCTCTAACATCTGCATTATCGAACCTTCCGAGCACTTCAAATCGCCCGTCGGGTAAGAGTTTGCCGAGGTCTTGAGTGGCGATGAAGGAGCAAGAATTTACATTGGCGAGGTCTATAATATTGATACCTCCAGTTCTGTTTAGTTTTGTATAACTGAAAGGGTCGTTTGTTTCTCGAATCATTACTTTCATCCAAGGTGGAGATCTGAAAATTCCATTTCCATTAGAATAGGCTTGTGATAATAATTCTGTCATTCCGTATTCAGAATGAATTTCTTTAATTTGAAATGCTTTTGTTAATAGTTGATGAACTTCTTCTCTCAACATTTCTTTGCGTTTACCTTTCATTCCACCTGTTTCCATTACGATGCAATTCTTCATGGCAAATGGAAATTGCTCTGCAAAGTCGAGTAGTGCATAGGTAACGCCAATTAGCAATACTTTTTTCTCTCCGGCATTTTCTTCTATGATATTTTTAATTTTTTCAAATTCATTTAAATAAAATCCACTTTGTTCATCTTCCGATTTTCTAATAAGATGCTCACACATATATATTAACGAAGAGCCATCTCTTTCTAGGTAAGAAGGAAGCAAAGCTAAAATGATGTATTGAGAAGGATTCCCATAAAATAATTCGAATGCATGCAGGAAGCTTTCTTCGTACCAACTCAAATCTGTTACATAATGTTTACTTTGTAGCATTCCGGTTGTACCACTAGAACTGAAAACTTCAGCAACAGGATCATGGGATGACACTATCTTTTGAGATTTAAAAAATTCAATAGGAAGAAAAGGGATATCAAATAATGAATCTATTTGTAGTGGATCAATGCTTAAATATTCTATAAAATTCCTGTAAACCTCATTTTCTTTAGCCTGGTATTGAAATACTGACAGTGCCAAATCTTCAAATTCAAGCTGATTTTGAATGGAAAATATAGCATTTGGAGTAATTTCAATCATCCTTGAACGTTCATTATTTTATCGTAAATTTACAATCTAAATATCAAAATGCCGAAATACTTTAAAAATATCGTTTACCTATTCTTGTTTTCTTTTGTATTGCTTTCTTGCAATAAGTTGGAGACTTATGATGATAGACCAATAATTACAGATAGTAGTTTCGAATTATTGAAAAACAGTATCGGACAGGATACTAGCTTATTGATTAAATTCACTTATACGGATGGGAATGGAGATGTAGGATTAACAGATGCAGATTCTATTGCTCCTTATAATGCAAATGTGATGATAGATTACTATGAAAAAATTGATGGAGAGTTCACAAAGATATTAATTCCTGGAACTACAGATACCTTAAATTTCAATTCTAGAATTAAAAAATTCGGCTCGAATAATCCAACCAAAGCAGAAGTAAAAGTTAAAGTAGATATTAGCATTTTATTAGCGGATACTGTTCGCTTTGATGTTTATATATTAGATAAACAATTGAATAGAAGTAATACCGTAAAGATTGGACCGATAGCTTTGACGAATTGATTGCTTGAAACTTGACTATTTGATTACTTGAAACTTGATTAACAAATTAACTCATTAACAAATTAACATATTAATCAAATGCTTTACTGGAAAGCCCTTCATATTATTTTCGTAGTAACATGGTTCGCAGGATTATTTTACATCGTACGTTTATTTATTTACGATGTTGAAGCCAATACAAAAGAACCTCAAGAGAGAGAAATTCTTCAAAAACAATTTCGATTGATGGAGAGTCGTTTATGGTATGGAATTACTTGGCCATCGGCAGTTTTAGCAATTATTACAGGCTCTTATTTAGTATATATTACTGGATACTATACTTCTTTTTGGATGTATCTTAAATTTGGCTTCGTACTTTTACTTTTTCTTTATCACTTACTTTGCCATAAAATATTTAAGCAATTACAAAATTCTGTAGTAAAATGGACTTCTATGAAGTTAAGATTATGGAATGAGTTAGCTACTTTGTTTCTTGTAAGTATTGTTTTTATTGTAGTGCTAAAAGATGCCTTAGGTTTACTATATGGAATGATAGGGTTAATAGTGGTTACACTAGTGCTATTATTTGCCATCAATCTTTATAAAAAATCTAGAGCAAAATAATTATTCAGTTTCAGGGTCTTCTGTTATTGAATGCTCATTGTTAATTGCTTGAGCTAAGGCATTTTGAATTTTACCGATAAATTCTGGATGCCAATTTTCTTCAGCTAATTTCGATACCAATCCCATAGCTAATTGTGCAATTCCGTATTTAACAAGGATATTCGATTTTCTTAAAATTACTCGTTCTACTAAAAATCCTGCAGCAATACTGAGGGCAGTGGTTACAATAGTTTTGTTGGAAGTTTGTTTATGGAAAAACGATTTTACACCAGCATTTAATAGAGCACCGGGTTCTAGGGAATCAGCAAGTTTATCAAACTTTACCTGAAGATTTTGTTCTTTAGATTTTACTTCTAATTGTAATCTATATATTTCTTTTTCGAGCTGAGCTTTATTCTTAATTGTTTTCATGTTCTTCCTCTTCTTTAAATAAAATACGAATAATTGCATTTGAAAAATAAGTTTTGATGGAATTTTTTAATAGCAATGCAATTACTAAAAGGATAAAATATATTTCAGTAACGGAAGCGAATCCTATAAATGTACTATTGTATTTTTCAGAAATATAATAGGCAAAAGCGAAGCTTCCGAATAAAAATACTAATGCCGAAAATACAAGTATAATAAGGCTAGAGCCTATGTTTGCTAAAAGTTCTGCAGCTATTTTTTTAATCTGAAAACTTAATAAATTACTGCGCGTATTCGCATATTCTTTTAAGTCGTTAATCAGATCCACTACATTTTCCTTAATATTATTTTGTTCCATATTAGCGGTAGTTAATTTGTTCTGGTTTCGATACATCGAAATCTCTAAAATTTAAATTATTAATTCCTATCGGATTAAACTTGAAATTATTTCCAGTTCCAGCTGGAATATTTGGATAAATACCAATTGAAATTTGCACAGTGTTTACAACTAAGTTTTCTTTCCTTAATAAAAATCCAATTCCATAAGCCTGATAAATGGTATTTGGATTAATGTTTGGGAATAAAGGCTTACTTATCTTACCGAAGCCCGCAAATGCTACTGTTGCAATTTGTATCCCTGCAAAATTAAAAGGGGTATAGATTATGGATTCAAATTTAAGTAAATTCTTGTTCTGTCCTAAAACTGCGAAACTATTAAATCCATATAAGCCTTCTTGTCCTCGTCCGTTGATAGTAACGCCTTCAGTAGGTAGTCTATTCAGTCCATTCGTTGACTGGAAATAAACGAATTGGCGCATATTCCACTTGCCTCTGGTCCATAAGTCGGAGAAGTAAGATACATCAACATGAAATACACCTCTGGAAGCAATATAGTTACTATTATAAACCCCATATTGAACAGAACCAGATAAATACCCAAGATTATCTACATGTCGGCCAGAAGAATATTTCAGAGCATTGTAAATATATTTGATATTTCCTTCGTTATACAAACCAGCTATTATACTAAACGACCTACCTTCTGGAATATCCTCTGTGTTTCCAAATCGAAAGATTTTTTTGTCTTTGTAATATCTACGACTAGAAAAACCTAAGCTGAATAAATATAAATTTCTGTTTTGATAAGAGTTTAAGGTATCTAATAATAAACTTGGCTTGTCTATAAAATCAGTTCTAACATATCTGGCTCCGAGAACAAGGGAGTTTGTTCTTCCACTTTCTTTCGATTGATTTATTTTGATACTTCTACCTAACCACGCATCGCTTAAATTATAAGATAGGTTTGCGGGAATAATAATACCATCAGAAACCAGATATTCTAAGGTTTGATTATACCTACTTATTCCTGCTGAGCCTGCCCATTTAGTAAGTGGAGAGAAGAAGGTACGTTCAAAATTTACTCCATGCCAACGTAATGTTGGAGAAATATTATAGAACAGTTTTCCGTCGATATAGGTATTTTGAATGTTATTGTCACTTATTTCGCCTTGCCAATTGGAAAATTTATTTCTTGCAAAGTCGTATCGTCCGCCTTGAATTACCCTAGCTCCAGTTCCCATTAAATTAGATTCAGAAACTTTAAATTCTGTTGATGTAGTACTAACACCAACACTGGCATTAATCGACCATCGATCTTGAACAATGATGATTATATCTACTGAATCGTTTTTTATTTTAGCATTTGAAGGAACAATAATTCTCGCATCACGAATATATTCCTGCCTACGTAACAAACGTTCAGATTCTTTTATTCTTAAAGGGTCTAATCGATCACCAGCTTTGAATAAAATTAAACTAGCAATATTGCTTTCTCTAGTATTTACAGTAAGTTTATTCCCTATATCTTCAATGGTGCCTCTACGTAGTATCAAAGTATCATCGACTTCTGTACCAAATGGATCTAATAATTTATACCTTACACTTTTGATCACCTTTCCTTCGAACTTATTTACACGATCTTGTTTTTGTGGCGATTGCATGTTGTCGATAGGTTTAGCCTCCACATTAGTTTCATCATATAAATTTTTAAATACCCAATTCCCAAGCTTCGATCTGCTAGAATATTTCAGTAGTGTACTGTCAACTTTGTTTAGATTACTTTTCTTGATAGAATCTGCAATAACCTGAAACTCCACATTCGAAAATGCAGAGGAAAAAAATAGACAAAAGAAGAAAGAGAGACTAAGTGTCTTGATCTGTGTCTTCATTTTTTGTTATGATTATCCTGCTTTTATATAATGATGTGGTAGCGTTCTTACTTTCGTAGATGTTAATCAATAAGATAAAAAATGAGATCAGTAATGGTCCGAATACTAAACCTAAAATACCAAACATTGGAATACCAATAATTACACCGATGATAGAAATTAGTGGGTGGATATTTGCCATTTTTTTATTGATAATCAATCGTAAAACATTATCAATATTAGATACTACAATTATTCCCCATAATAAAATACCTATACCGCTGTAATAGTTAGAATAACTCAATTCAATTAAACCGGCTGGAATGAAAACTAATGCTGCACCTACCAATGGTACAAAGCTTAGTAGGGCAGAGAGCACACCCCAAAACAAAGGGTCTTCGATACCAAAGATTAAAAAACCAATTCCTACACATAGACCTTGTGCAAATGCAATGATTCCTTGTCCGATAACATTCGTTTGAGTTATTTTCTGAAGCTCTTCAGCTAATAGCAATGCATTTTTCTCTTTAAAAGGTAAATATTTTAATAATGAATTTTCGAAATTTTCATACTCTGTGAACATGAAATATAGGATGAAATACATCACCGATATTAAGAAAAAGATATTGGCTAAAGCACTCACTAAACTTGGAAAAGAGCCAAGAGCCCAGGATTCTATTTTTTCAACTATTTCTATAACCTTAACTGAATGAATATCTATTCCAAGTACCGAAGAAAAATGATTTAGAATAATATTAATCTCAGTCGGATTTTCTGTATAAAAACTGATTTTGTTAATCACCATCCAGCTTAATGTAAAGAACGGGAGGATAAGAATGATAAATGTTCCGAATATGATAAAGAGTGCGGATAACGATTTCTTCCATTTTTTCACTTCAATTAAGCGTAAATAATAAGATCTGAATAGTGTATAAAACACAATAGCTCCCAATCCAGCGGAAATAATGTCTTTTAAAGAATAAGCCAAGAATGTTCCTAATAATAATATTAAGATTAGAATAATGATTCTTTGTTGTTTAGTATTATAAATCGACATAGTAAATCCAAA
>CAZYBY010000408.1:0-3068 GCA_964645385.1 uncultured Sphingobacterium sp. | reverse complement strand
CTATCTGTAATATTTAGAGATCCTAATAATCCGTATATAGATTTGTATTCCTTATCAAATTTACCATTATTACAAAGCCAATATCAATTAGCTTATTTATCTGATAGTGGAACTGTGTTAATTAGATTCTTAACTGATAACATTTTGAGTAAGGATGAATTATTAAGAGTATATCTATATCAAGAACCTTCATTAGATACAATATTATACTTTAACACTTTAAACAAGAATGATGTAAAGTTGTCATTTAGAATATATGATTATAGTAATGTTATTGTATGGGAAAGAACTTCTAAAGACACTACAATTATAGGAAGTGAATATTTAACATATAAACGTGACCCATTTATTGATTCTGTAACCATAAATTATTAAACCTATGAAAAAAATTATTTTATTAATTCTAGTAACGGCATTTACTGTAATTGCTTGTAAAAAAAATGAAACAACTACTCCTTCAGATAATACTCCTTATTTTCAAATGAAAATTAACGGTGTAGATTATAAAGATGATGGAAATGCGGAAGGTTTATATGTCCTAAATACTAGCTCCAATATAGTATCATATTCGCAAGATGGTAAGTCATCTATTACTTTATTCTTTGAAGCAAATGAAAAAGGGATTTATACTGTCGGCGTAAATAATACTAATGGTTCTTATGATATATTCGGACCAAATAGTTCCGATACTACTTACATATCAGATTCAGGAATATTTAATATCACAGAATATGACACATTAAATCATAAAGTATCTGGTACATTTAATATGGTTGTTAGAAACTGGTCTAACAATAAAATTTTAAACATAACAGAAGGTAAATTTAATAAACTACCACTTACTGAATTTTAAAAAAACACAGTTATGTTAACTTGTTAATTCTGGAATCTCTTATTCCTTTTATACAATTATTTGTTTCATTATTTTGGTCAAAAAAAATTTATGAAATATATATTAATTGTAACTTTTACAATGGTCTTAACAGGTTGTATTTCTAACGACCATATTGGAAATTACAAAATTTCTGGAGTCCTACACGATGGCACCAATCCCAATAACAAATTTTCAAATGTAAAAATGACTTTTGAAGACAATACATATTTCAAAAATTTAATTACGCTTGGAGAGACAATGACTGATTCAAATGGATATTTTGAATTCTATTATGAAACAAAAGATTTTAAAGCAGATAATTTTTTAAGAATATTTTTAGATACAAATATACTTGCTTATAGTAAACTGTATAGTCTTCCACTTGCTCAAAATTGGCGCAAGGATTTTTACCTAGGTGATAGTGCAATTCTGAATATTAGAATAAATAAAAATATTCAAGCAAACGATACTGTTTTATTTACAAATGGTGACTCAATATATTATTTCCCAGGCCCAATAAATTACGGAGATACTTATAAGATAAAGCTAATAAATGATGCATCAGTACGTAACGTAGGTTATTGCTTAGGCAATATTAATTATCCAATAAACTTACTCTATATATATTGTGATTTAACCGGGGAGCCAATTGTAGATAAATTAACATTATTTTAAAACTAAAATCAAACTTATTATGAAACACATATTTAAATTTTTCCCATTTATTCTGTTTTTATTATTCTTTAATTCTTGTAAAGATAAAAACGGAGCTACACCAACTGTTATTGATAAAACTGAATACTTTAAATGTAAGTTAAACAATAAAGAATATATTGACGATGCAAGATTTGCAAATTACATACAAGGGAGAACAAAAGTTGTTTCGCAAAATAATTTCGAATTGATCAGGATGGATTTCGAAAAAGATACTATTGGTACATTTAATATTAGCGAAAATAATTTAGACAATAGTATTATATATCTTGATTCAAATAGTGTAGAATATGATGCTATCTCTGGAGTTATAACCGTAACTGAATTTAATAAAGCCCAAAAAATACTTACAGGAACATTCTCAGGTGTGTTAAAAAGTGCAAATAATTCTACAATCACTGTTACTGAAGGTAAGTTTAATTACATTAAAGTTAATCCTTTGTGATTGTCATAGGAATCTCTTATTCCTTTTAATTTATATTTAACATATTTATTTTGGTGAACTGATATTTTATATTTCAAATCAAATTAACCTATGAAAATCAAAAAAATTTTAACTCTCGCAATTATTGTTTCATTAGTTTCTAGTAAAAAAATTCAACCGATGATCCAACACCAACTTCAGTTTCAGAAAGCTTTTCAGTTAAAATAAATGGTGTGTTATTTACACCAGATATTGCAAATGGAAAAGTTTCTGGAACTTTTAGCTTTAAGGCAGAATCTTTTTTCGGAAATGAATTAAAAACTTTTACAGAAGGGAAATTTGAGAATGTTAATATCCAATAAAAAAAGGAGTGATGTTTTTCATCACTCCTTTTTTTACTCATTACCCACTACTCACTACCCACTACTCAACAGTTACCGACTTCGCCAAGTTTCTTGGTTGATCTACGTTACATCCTCGCATGATAGCGATATGGTACGATAATAGCTGTAATGGTATGGTAGCTAATAAAGGAACTAAGCATTCTTCGGTATCTGGAATTTCGATAACATAATCTGCCATCTTACGTACTTCCTCATCGCCTTCAGTTACGATTGCAATGATAACACCACTTCTAGCTTTTACTTCTTGAATATTGCTAATAATTTTTTCTAAGATGGTACCTTTTGTTGCAACTACTACAACTGGCATTTGTTCGTCGATTAATGCAATTGGTCCGTGCTTCATTTCAGCAGCTGGATAACCTTCAGCATGTATATACGAAATCTCTTTTAATTTTAATGCACCTTCCAAGGCAACAGGGAAGTTATAACCTCTTCCTAAATACAAGAAGTTATGAGCGTCTTTAAATCGCTCTGCAATAGCTTTAATTTCCTCGTTGCTTTTTAACGATTCTTCAACTTTTTTAGGAATATCTTCTAATGCAGTTAATAATTCTATTAATCTAGTTTTTTTGATTGTTCCTTTTTTCTGCCCAACCGACCAAGCTAATAACGTTAAAATAGTTACTTGTGCAGTAAATGCTTTTGTAGATGC
>CAZYBY010000407.1:0-1834 GCA_964645385.1 uncultured Sphingobacterium sp. | reverse complement strand
TTATACTGTAGAGAAGAGTTATGATCAAGTGAAATATACATCACTAAAACCTAAACAAATCTTTGCTTACAATAATAATTCAGGATTCAACAGCTACTCGATTATCGATAATAACCCTAAAAATGGATACAACTATTATCGTGTAACAATGGTGGATTCTAATGGCGTTAAAAAAACATATGCTGAAGTTGTTGCTGTTCAATGGAAGAAAAAACACTTATCAGAATCAGGAAATGTTGAAAGTCCAATTTCTCAAAAAACAGTTTTAAGTAATGTTGAACAAATAGCAATTTTCCCTAACCCTGCTCAAAATAATGTTTCCTTAAGAATCTATACTAATTTAGAAGAGAATAATTTAGTCGAGATTTGTGATATAACTGGGAAAATTATTTCTAAATTTGAAGTGCCTAGCCAGGAAATAAGAAACATTGATATTTCGACTTTAGAAAAAGGATTATATTTAATAAGAAGTGTATCAGAAATATCTGGCAAACAGTTTACAACTAAATTAATTAAAGAATAAATACATGAAAAAAGCATTTAAACTCTCGTTAGCAATCACAGGCTTATTTCTTGCGCTCAGTATTCCTAGTTTTGCTCAGGATCCTGGTCCTGATCCAGGGGGTGACCCAGATGCTCCAATTGATGGAGGCATAGGCATTCTTGCTGCAGCTGGAATTGCATATGGAGTAAAAACACTTCGCAAAAAAGACTAAAAAAAATCATAGATTTGCAACCGCTTATGAATAATAAGCGGTTTTTTTATGCCCTAGTGGTGAAATTGGTAGACATACCATCTTGAGGGGGTGGCGCTGAAAGGCTTACGAGTTCGAATCTCGTCTAGGGCACTAATTTCTAAGGTTCGAATCCTGATAAAAATCTGGACGAATTTCCGAAAGTCCAAATTTTCGAAACATCGAAACTAATAGCCTTCGGTGATGTTATAATAAATAAAAAATTAAATAAAGTGAGTAAAAAAGGTCGTGTTTTAGTGGCAATGAGTGGCGGTGTTGATAGTTCTGTAGCAGCAGTAATGTTGCATGAGCAAGGCTATGAGGTGATTGGTATTACCATGAAGACCTGGGACTATGCGAGTTCAGGAAGCTCATCGAAAGAAACTGGGTGTTGCAGCTTAGATTCTATAAACGATGCGCGTGCTTTAGCTGTTTCTTATGGTTTCCCGCATTATATATTAGATATCCGAGAAGAATTCGGAAATTTTGTTATTGATAATTTTGTAGAAGAATACTTAGCAGGAAGAACACCAAATCCTTGCGTGCTTTGTAATACACATATAAAATGGGAAGCGCTGATTAAAAGAGCTAATCATTTAGATTGCGAATTTATTGCCACAGGGCATTATGCTAATATTCGTGAAGAAAACAACAGACACGTAATTTCCAAAGGCAAAGATGAGAATAAAGACCAAAGCTATGTGCTTTGGGGTGTTTCTCAAGCAAACCTAGCAAGAACAATGTTACCATTAGGCAAATTTCATAAATCAGAAATTAAGCAAATGGCTATTGATATGGGGCAAAAAGAATTAGCTGCTAAAAGCGAGAGCTATGAAATCTGCTTCGTACCAGATAACGATTATAGAGCATTCTTAAAACATCAAGTTCCTACCCTAGAAAAAGAAGTAAACGGTGGCGAATTTGTGTTAACAGACGGTACTGTAGTCGGTAAACATAAGGGTTACCCTTTTTATACTGTTGGGCAACGTAAGGGCTTAGAAATAGCATTAGGGGAACCAATGTTCGTTTTAGAAATTCTACCAGAAACAAATCGTGTGGTTTTAGGTAAAATTGACGAATTACAACGCACACAAGCAATT
>CAZYBY010000406.1:0-1502 GCA_964645385.1 uncultured Sphingobacterium sp. | reverse complement strand
GAATTATTATTGGGACCGCATGCCGCAAAGGTCGTACTTCCGTACCCATCGCCATCAGCATCCACGTATTGAAGTTCGTTGTCGTTACAATCGATATTATTGATCACTCCACAAGCCACCAAAACATTGCGACCAAAGCCGTCTTCATCCACATCTAAATATTGAATTTGGCCATCATTACAATCTACATTATTCGTGGCTCCGCAGGCAACAAGCACCTGACTACCATAACCGTCACCATCGGCATCCAAATATTGCAATTGGTTATCATTACAATCGGATGCATTTGTAACACCACAAGCTACTAATATAGCATTCCCGAAACCATCGCCATCAAAGTCTAAATATTGCAATTGGGAATCGTCACAATCGGTAGCATTGGAAACACCACAGCCGGTAAGGGTTGTACTTCCAAATCCATCCCCATCGGCATCGACATATTGAAGTTGATTATCATTACAGTCGTTTGTATTGGCAACATAACCAACAGGCGCTCCGAGACAAGATGTTGTCGACGTATAGGGAACGCCAAAGCCATCACCATCGGCATCTACATAATAAGTTTGCACTGCATTAATTGTAAAATTGGCTTTAAAATTAGCGCCATTATTACTCGCGTATTGAGTCCCAGCACAACTTGTTACTTGATCGGAATACACTTCCAACACATAATTTCCAGGCGACAAAGTAGAAGTTAGATCCACATTGAGGTTGGCAGCACTCCATTGTTGATCACGACCGCCGCACCCATTGGCAAAATCAGAAGTGAAATTAAGTCCCACAGCTGAAAATGCACCGCTGCTTCCATTCACTAAATACACCCGATAATACAAATGCGTACTGGAAATGTCACATCCGCCACATTTCCAATTGTTATGTTCAGCTCCTTTTAAAAAAAGGCCTGAAGATCCTTCACAATAGGTTCCTAACTGTGCATTATCAAAATCGGGATTCGCTGTTGTGGCTTGAAGATCATAAAAGGTATCTCCATTCCCATTATTCAATACTATATACGTGGTATTGAATCCGGCCGACTGACTTCTAAGGTGTAATCCGCTAAACAAGAGCAAGAACAGCCCAACTTTAAAAAATAATTTTTGTCTCATAAGAAGAATTTTAGGGTTAACTAGGTTACTTATGAGATTTGAGGTTATGAGACAAAACTACAGGCTTTGCTGTTGGGCAGCAATACGACATTTTTCGTATTTGCATAAAAAAAACCTCCCGAAGGAGGTTTTTATTGTTTTGATAAAAAATTAATTATCGTTTAATCACACGTAGTGTTTTGATATTTTCACCTTGTGTTAAGATTACATTATAAACACCTGCTGGGAAGTTAGCCCCTACTTCTGTGCTTTCAACTGAATCAGCAGCAACCGTTTTGGTTTCTACTAATTTACCTAACATATCATAAACTTGAATCGTATAATCTTCGTTACTCGCTGAATTCACTTTGAAATAGAAGTTCTCTGCAAATGGATTCGGATAAACCGTAGCTTCGA
>CAZYBY010000405.1:0-4236 GCA_964645385.1 uncultured Sphingobacterium sp. | reverse complement strand
TACTGTTCTCGACATTTATTCTAAATCGAATATCAATGCAAAGTTTTTAGCAGATTCAATACATGCAAATGCTGTTAAAAATATAAATGACTTATCTACTGATATTGACCTTTTAATTGTTGCAGCATCAGACAATGCACTTCCTGAAATAGCCAATAAAATTCAGCATATTAAAACATCCGTAGTTCATACTTCTGGTTCAACAAATATTGATGTTTTGAAATCTGATAATTACGATTACGGTGTTATTTATCCACTTCAAACTATTTCAAAATCTAAAGGATTAGATTTCAAAGATGTTCCTTTTTTTATTGAAGCTAGTAATGATAATTTGAAATTGGCTCTTTGTTTATTTTGTGAGATATTAGGTTCTAAAAATGTACAATACGCCGATTCTGCTCAACGTATGAATTTACATATTGCCGCTGTGTTTGCTTGTAATTTCAGCAATCATATGTATACTATTGCTGAAGAGTTGATGCTGAAAAATAAGCTAGATTTCGAGCTATTAAAACCATTAATAGCTGAAACAGCTCAAAAAATTCAATCATTAAGTCCTAAATCTGCTCAAACCGGTCCAGCTTCAAGAAATGACACCTTAACCATAGAAAAACATCTTCAGGCTTTACAATCAGAAAAAGGCCTTTTTGAGCTCTATAAAGCTATATCCGAGGACATTACAAAAAATCAAAATTATTAAAACAATTTTAGTGGTTTGCTTCTTATTTAGAAAGTTTCTAAGAAGCGTAAATTTTGTTAGTTTTGCAGGCAATTAATCTGCAATAGCATTTTAATGTAAATTATGGAAATCTATAAACTGAAGATAAATTTTGAAGAAGCGGATCATGCACCGCTAGAACTACCAATTGCTCAAGGAGAATCTGTACTTGATGTTTGTATGGAGCATGGTATAGAACTACAACACAATTGTGGAGGAGTATGCGGATGTAGTACTTGCCATATTTATGTGGTAGACGGGATGGACAATATTCAAGAAATATCAGATAAAGAAGAAGACTTTATTGATAGAGCTGTAAATCCTAGAATTAACTCACGTTTAGGTTGCCAATGTGTAATTGAAAAGGGAAACTTAGAAGTTTTGATCCCCGATCAGAGCGGGTTTATGGGGCACTAGTTAATTTGTTAATATGTTAATTTGATATATGTTAATCATTTAAATTTACCTAATACATTTTACCTAATACATTTTACTTAATACAATAGTTACAATGAACGATAAATTTGCCTTAACTTTCGGTTGGAAGGATACAGAAGATATAGCGATTGCTTTATATGAAAAATTTGGAGATGAATTTGGAGAGGCTCAAATCTACCGTATTCGTTTTACAGATTTATTAGAATGGGTATTAGTACTTCCAAACTTCGTTGGTAAAAAGGAAGATTGCAACGAATCATACTTAGAAATGATTCAATCTGCTTGGGTTTACGAGTGGAGAGATAATCAGAAATAAGATTATTTCCTTATCTTCGTTAAGCTAAAATTTACAATATGTCATACATCACTAGGCTTACCGATATAGATACCATCATTTTAGATTTAGATGGTGTTCTTACCGATGGTAGTGTATTGGTAACCGAATCTGGTGAGCAGCTTCGCCGTATGTTTATACGCGATGGATATGCTATCCAATTGGCTTCAAAAGTTGGCTATACACTGATGGTAATCTCAGGAGGGAATACTCAAACCGTAGTGAAGCGTTTAGAAAATTTAGGCATTCACGAAATTCATATCGGTGCTAAAAATAAATTAGAACTCATAGAATCACTTCTTCAGAAATATAATAAAACCTGGAAAAATGTGATTTATATGGGAGATGACATTCCAGATACTGATGTCATGTTAAAAGCTAATATAGCCACAGCTCCTGCTGATGCAGTAGCAGAAATAAAATCAATAAGTCATTATATTTCTGATAAAAAAGGGGGAGAAGGTTGTGTTAGAGATATCATCGAAAAAGTAATGAAAGCCAGAAATAACTGGAATAATGAATATAGTGTTTTAACCAGATCAAACTAATGCGTTCCATCTTAAAGCTCTTCAGAATAAGTAACATCATATTAGTGGTTTTACTTCAATTTTTTTTAAGGAAATATTTCGTTACCCCAATTCTTGCATCATTTAGTCTAGAACTTGTTCTTACTGATTTTCAATTTTATTTATTGATGCTGATGACAGTCTGTTTAACAACCGCTGGCTATGTAATTAACGATTATTTCGATCTAAAACGTGATTATATCAATAGAAACGAAGCTGATATTATTATTGGAAAAACAGTGAAACGCAGAACTGCAATGGCTAGTCATTTCGTATTAAGCGGAATAGGTATTGCTATTGGTTTGTACCTTTCTTATGTAATACATGTATGGGTTTTAGCCTTTCTTCCAATATTTGTGGTTGGTTTATTATGGTTTTATTCTACAGAATATAAAAGACAGTTTTTAATTGGAAATATAGTTTTAGCATTTGTTGCAGTATTGCCAATTTACATTACTATTCTTTACGAACCGGCATTGTTTAGAGCATACTTTACACCGGATTATAAACCAGTTGCAATATTATTATTTAAAGTTGTTGGGTTCTTTTCTTTAATTGCTTTTGGTATAAATCTGCTTTACGCATTGGTAAAAGACTTACACGATATGCCCGGCGACGAAGCTACCTCGTGCCGTACATTGCCAATTGTAGCAGGTGAAATGTCATCGAAATTTACATTTACCATTATCAGTGTTCTATTGATTTTCGCTTTATTCTATGTGCAAAACATGCAGTATATAAACAAAGCATATGTGCCATTGATGTACATTGTATTCGCAATAGAAGTACCTTTAGTTATAGCGAATGTGATGTTATATTTAACAAACAAAAGCGAGAAATACAGATTCATTATTCGTCTAATTAATGTAGTAATGATATTAGGAATATTTGCTATTCCGGTGTTAAACTACTTCTCTGGAAATTAATATGAAAATCGTACTTTTCTCTAAATCACCACGTCGACAAGAATTATTAAAACTAATGGGTGTAGATTTTAGGGTGATGACTAAAGATGTAGACGAATCTTTTCCATCAGCATTAAGTCCTGAAGAAGTTGCAAAATACATAGCTGAAAAAAAAGCACATGCTTTCGATGAAGAAATTCAAGATGAAATATTAATTACTGCTGATACAATTGTTGCTATTGATGATGAAATCTTAGGTAAACCATTAGATGAATCCGATGCGAAAAGAATGTTGAATAAACTATCTGGAAGAACTCATCAAGTATATACAGGAGTAGCCATTTCACATCAGCATCATATCGTATCATTTGTAGATAGAACTGATGTTGAATTCAGAAAGATTACACCCGAAGAAATCGATTTCTACATTAAACAATACCAACCATACGACAAAGCAGGAGCCTACGGAATCCAAGAATGGATCGGACTAACCTGCGTTACTTCAATTAAAGGATCTTATACAAATGTTATGGGATTACCCACTGAAAAACTTTATGCACAATTAGTTATGATGAACAAATAACTCATCTGCTCAGCATTAACATATTAATATATTAATACCTCAGCCACTTAAACATCTCTTTAAACGTTACTTTCTTGCCATACATTAGAATACCGGTTCTGTAAATTTTTCCGGCAATCCAAACTGTTCCAATAAATCCACCGATTAATAGTACCATAGAGCATATAATTTGCCATGTTGGTACTCCAAATGGTATACGTACCATCATTACAATAGGAGAGGTGAGTGGTATCATTGACATCCAAAATGCGATTGGACCATCAGGATTATTTACAACAGCAGAACTTGCAAGTACGAACGAAAATATCAGTGGCAGTGTTACAGGAAACATGAATTGTTGCGTTTCCGATTCGTTATCAACAGCCGAACCAATAGCAGCAAACAATGCAGCATATAATAAGTATCCGCATAAGAAATAAAACAAGAATGCTCCAATTAATAATGGAAAATTGATAGTATTAATTGCATCCATAATTTTCGAAACATCGTTTCCGCTTGCATCTGCAGATTTCTGAAATGCAGAGCTCGGCCCACCTGCACCCATTTGTGATGGAGAAATAGCTCCACTTTGCTCCATTTTTGTATCGAGTTGTTTACTCAGTTTTTGAGTAACTAAACCACTGATGCTTGTTGTTAAAACTACCCATAATACAAATTGAGTTAAGCCAACTAATGCTATCCCAACAATTTTA
>CAZYBY010000404.1:0-11316 GCA_964645385.1 uncultured Sphingobacterium sp. | reverse complement strand
GATTTTAAGAATAAATTTTTCATAATTTTTTTAATTGGTTAATTTGTGATGCGAAGATATAGTAATTCACATAATTTCAAAATAATTAAACAATGAATTTTGTCAAAGATAATGAGCTTGGAAAGCCTTATTACCAACAATTACGGTCTTTCATATCTTCTGAAATAGCAGCAGGAAAAAATATCTTCCCTCCAGAATCATTGGTTTTTAATGCACTTGAGCTAGTTTCTGAACAAAATTTAAAAGTGGTCATACTCGGACAAGATCCATATCATGGGGCAGGTCAGGCAAATGGCTTGGCATTTTCTGTAAATATTGGACAGAAAATTCCTCCTTCCTTGAAAAACATTTTTAAAGAATTAAAGGAAGATTTGGATTATACAATACCAGAACATGGGGACTTAACAACTTGGGCTAATCAAGGTGTATTGTTATTAAATTCTGTATTAACTGTAGAAGAAGGTAAACCTGGATCACACCAAAATAAAGGTTGGGAGAGGTTTACGGATAATATTATTCAGAAAATAAGTGAAGAAAAAGAAGGACTTGTATTTATGTTGTGGGGGAACTATGCCAAAAGTAAATCAAATTTGATAAATGCAAATAAACATTTGATTTTGGAGGCAGCGCATCCTTCTCCTTTATCCGCCTACCAAGGTTTTTTCCATTGCAAACATTTTTCGAAAACAAACAATTACTTAATGTCGAAAGGGAAAAAACCAATTGATTGGAAACTTTATTAATCCCGAATACTCGGGACAATCATTGTTAATACTCTAATGGTACAGTATGCGAATTTTTGGTGTTCGATAATATCATTAAGGATTGTAAACTCTTTATTTCAGGCATCTTGCTGAATTTCTCTACTATTAAATTTTCGTAACTTTTAACATCAGGTACGATCACTTTTAATAAATAATCTGATGAACCTGTTACATGATAGCTTTCCACCACTTCATCAATCATATTAATCTTTGATTTGAAGTTCTTAATGGCATCCTTTTCAGCATAATTAATAGTAACTTGAATAAACGATTTAATATTCAAACCTAACATTTCTTCATTTACCATAGCATGGTAACTCGTGATGTAACCGTTACTTTCTAATTTACGAACCCTTTCTAAGGTTGGTGCTGGCGATAAGCCAATATCCATAGAAAGCTGAATATTTGTAATTCTGCCATTTTCTTGGAGGATTTTAAGGATCTTAAAATCAGTTTTATCTAATCCTATCATATTAAAGAAGATATATGCTATTTATTTGCTTTACACTGCAATATTAGAGATATAATTTTTCGTAAAAGATTAAAATATCCTTAAATCTTTGAAGGAAATATTATAATTTAGATTCGTCTAAAAATATATTTAGTTTGAAGAATTCATTTACAGAGGAAAATTACCTTAAGGCGATATACAAGCTTCAGGAAAAATTAGATGCTGAAGTAAGCACTAACGAAATTGCAGAAGCAGTGAACACACGTGCTGCATCAGTAACAGATATGCTTAAGAAACTATCTGAAAAGAAATTGATCAATTATAAAAAATATCAAGGCGTAAGTTTAACAAAGCTTGGAAATAAAACTGCTATTGAAATTGTTCGTAAACACAGGTTGTGGGAAACATTTTTAGTTGAAAAATTAAATTTCAAATGGGATGAAGTGCACGATATTGCTGAAGAGTTAGAGCATATCGAATCAGATGCATTAATAGAAAGACTAAATGAATTTTTAGATTTTCCGGAATACGATCCGCATGGTGATCCAATTCCTACAAAAGATGGTGTATTCAAAAATAAAAAAATGAATGTTTTATATGATATGCCGAAAGGATTTAAAGGAAATATTGCAGGAGTGAGTGAGCACAGCGCTATATTTTTAAAGCATCTTGAGAAACTTTCGATTGGATTAGGAGTGTTGATAAAAGTTGAAGATAAAAATGATTATGATAATTCGTTTTGGATTTCAGTGGAGAAAAACGAACCTGTTTTCATCAGTAAAGAAGTCGCAAAAAACTTATTAGTATTCAAGAAATAATATGCAAGAAGAATCATTAAGCGAAGTTCATCGAAGTGTAAAAATTCCTGAAGGTAAAAACAAATGGAGAAAGTTCTTTGCATTTGTTGGTCCGGCGTATTTAGTAAGTGTAGGCTATATGGATCCCGGAAATTGGGCAACTGATATTGCAGGAGGAAGTATGTATGGCTACAAATTAGTTTGGGTATTACTAATGTCGAACTTAATGGCCTTGTTACTTCAAAGTTTAAGTGCGAGGTTAGGCGTTGTTCGTGGGTTAGATTTAGCACAAGCATCTCGTAAAATTTACCCTTCTTGGGTGAATATACCATTGTATTTATTAGCAGAATTAGCCATAGCTGCGTGCGATTTAGCAGAAATCATAGGTATGGCCATTGGTTTGCAATTATTGTTCGGTATGCCTTTAATTATTGGTATAAGCATTACAGTATTAGATACAATTTTATTGTTGTTTTTGATGAATCGTGGTATTAAAATTTTAGAACGATTTATTATTTCTTTAATCTTCATCATAGGTGTTTCTTTTCTAACTGAATTAATCATTGCTCAACCTATCATTTCTGAAGTGATGTCTGGCTTTGTTCCTACTAAACTTGATGGAAGTGCGTTATACATTGCAATAGGTATAATTGGAGCTACTGTTATGCCTCATAACCTTTACCTACATTCTTCCTTAGTTCAAACCAGAAGTATCGTAAAAAACGATAAGGGTATTAAGGATGCATTGAAATATAATTTTATAGATTCAACAATCGCATTAAATCTAGCATTCTTTGTTAATGCAGCAATTCTAATATTAGCAGCCACTGCTTTTCATAAAAATGGATTATTAGAAGTTGCAGAGATACAAGATGCACATCGTTTACTTCATAATATATTTGGCTCATTAGCCCCAACACTTTTTGCAATAGCTTTAATATGTGCCGGACAAAGTTCTACGATTACAGGCACACTCGCAGGGCAAATAGTAATGGAAGGATATTTAAATTTGAGAATTCGACCTTGGTTAAGAAGGTTAATAACTCGACTAATCGCAGTTACACCAGCATTTATTACAATAATTTATTTTGGAGAAGATAAGCTCGGAGATCTTTTGATATTAAGTCAAGTTGTATTGAGTTTACAATTAGGTTTTGCAATTATTCCATTAATACATTTTACTTCTGATGTAAAAGAGATGAAGAGTTTCGCGATAAAAAATTGGATAAAAATTTTAGCCTGGGTTTCTGCGATTATCATAATTGGTCTGAACGTTAAGTTGGTTTATGAAGAATTAAGTTCTTGGATAAGTGATACAGATGGGGCATGGTATATATATTATTTAATTCTTCCTATCGTCGGTTTTTTTATTTTCTTGCTCATTTATATCATTTCGAAACCCTTTATTAATAAGGTGTTGAAGCCTATCGCATATCCACATGCTGGATTCAACTCTTTCGAAATAAATATACCTGAACAAGCAAAAAGAATTCTAATTCCTTTAGATTTTACTTCTTTCGATAGCGTAGCAATTAATCAAGCTCTACAAATAGGAGGGAAAGATGCAGAATATTTATTAGTACATGTTGTTGAAACGGTTGCCGCTAGATATTCTGGAACAAATGCAGGCGATAGTGAAACAAGAAGCGATGAAGAAGAATTAAAAAACTACGAACTTGAGTTAATTAAAAATAACTATAAGTGTAAATCAATAGTAGCATTCGGTATTCCAGCTACTGCCATTGCAAGTACAGCGAATCAAGAAACCGCCGATCTAATTGTAATGGCAGCTCACGGACACAAAGGGTTTAAAGATATTTGGAAAGGATCTACTCTAGATAGTTTAAGACACAAAGTGAAGATACCGGTAATGATTGCTCGATAAATAGTAATTGTTCCGGTCCCCGAACGTAGCGAAGCGATTTGAGGGGTTAGTCGTTGGTCCTTCGTCGTTGGTCTTTCGTCGTTGGTCATTAGTCCATAGCTTGGTCCCTGAACGAAGCGAAGCGTTTCCCAATAGCTATCGGGATCAGGGAAATTATTTATTGTATCGAGAAATCTCAATCTTCGCGTCTCTTTCTTTTAGCGAGTCGCGTTTGTCGTGTAGTTTTTTACCTTGAGCTAAGGCGATTTCCATTTTTGCAAAACCTCTTTCGTTGAAGAATATTTGAAGAGGGATGATGGTCATACCCTTGTCTTGGGTTTTAATACGAAGCTTATGAAGTTCTTTTTTATTAAGTAGTAATTTTCGGTTACGTTTGGGTTCGTGATTGTAAAATGAACCCATACTATATTCTGAGATATGAATATTAAAAGCGAAAAGTTCATTACCTACAAATGTGCAAAAGCCATCGGTTAGGTTAGCTTTACCTGCTCGTATAGATTTTATCTCGGTACCGAGCAATTCTATCCCAGCTTCATATTTATCTAAAATATGATATTCGAAATAAGCTTTTTTGTTTTTTATGGTAATGTTTTCCGACATGGGGTAGCAAATATACAAATAAAAAAGCCTTCCCGAATTAACGAGAAGGCTTTAAATGTTTATTGAGTTTGATTAGAATTTATATCCTAAACGAACACCACCACCACCAACTCCGAATAAGCTGAAAGTGCTGTTAGTAGCAGTTTTAACAGCTGCACCACCATTTGTAGTTGTTTCGCCTTCGCCAGTAGAAGTCATGTTGAAAATACCTAAACCGTATTCAACCCCAACATAGATTCCATCAGCTACATAATAGTCAGCACCCATTACTAAGCCTAAGCCTAATCCGAATGAACTACCACCTTTTAATTCATATTTATCACCATTTGCAGCATCAGCTATTGATGAGCTAGAACCATTAGTTGTAGTAGCTGTAGCACCAGTACCAAAACTAATACCTAATTCAGCACCCATATATGGAGATAATTTACTTGTACCTTTCATGTGTTTCTCAACACCACCAGCTAAACCAATTCCAAATCCTGTACTTGTTTTAGCTTCCCATTTGTAAGTTCCAAAATCATACGCATCAGTGTTTGACGATGATCCAAGGTTTACTCTTAATCTGTAAGCCATGTCGTCTGATGTAAAATAACGGAAACGTAATTCAGGAACAGTGTAAGAAATTGGAGCAGTACCTGTTTGTAAATTCAAACCTACTTCCGCCGTCTTATCACCTGCAGATGGTTTTTGTGCGAATGCAAAAGAAGCTACTCCTGCAAATGCTACGATTAACATTAATTTTTTCATACTTTTTTTTGTTTTAAGTTTAAGATAAATTAATAATTGTATTCCAAATCTAACGATTTTCAGTATTCAATTTTTAAGTCTCGACTTAAACCAAGCTCGTATTTATTAACATATGTTAATAACTTATAAACATATGTTTATACTCATAAAATGTAAATAGGCGCTATAATCAATGTTTTTAGAACCGAAAACCCTTTACCATGCTTGTTCTCCAATCATTGGAACGAATCGGAAAGAATCTAAAACTTCTGTGTGAAACTCCGATTGAGAAACGCGTTTTACCAGATTCATTTTTTGTTCATTTTCATTCCCAACAGGAATAACCATAGAACCTCCAATGCTGAGTTGAGATAATAATGTATTCGGAATGCTGGGTGAACCGGCAGTGCAAATGATTTTATCAAAAGGTGCAAATGCTGGAATGCCTTTAGAGCCATCTCCAAAAAAGTATTTAGGCTTGTATTTTAATGTACTTAAGAGCTTCTTCGTTTTATCGAATAATTCTTTTTGGCGTTCAATAGTATACACCTCAGCTCCTAATTCAAGCAGAATAGATGTTTGATAGCCTGATCCAGTACCAATTTCTAGTACTTTATCTCCATTATTTATTTCTAATAATTGTGTTTGATAAGCTACTGTATGAGGATGAGAGATTGTTTGACCAGCACCAATTTGGAATGCCTTATCTTCATATGCATGGTCCCAGAAATCTTTATGGAAATAGAAGTGCCTAGGAATCTTAAGCATAACTTCTAAAACTCGTTCGTCAGTTATTCCTCTTTTTCTTAAATGCTCTATTAAAATCTTGCGTTCTCCCTTATGTTTATAACTATCTGGAAACATTTGCGTCATATACTACTTTTTTGCTTTCTTCGTTAATGTAAAGATTTCGATAGAAATCGTTATTTTCGGCCTAGTTTAAAATTATACATGAAGTTAATTCTACAATACACAAAATATATACTTTTCGTTTTACCTTTCGCCTTTACACTTACATCCTGCGAAATTATAAATCCTAGCGAAGATATTCCATTCTATTTAAGAATAGATTCAATTAGTTTTATCGACTCTACTAAAAGTCCAGCTCGTCCTGCAAAAAAAGGTTCTCAAAATATACAAGATGCTTGGGTATTTGTAGATGGAATTTTAGTAGGAAATTTCGAAATACCTGCAGAGTTTCCAGTATTAGCTAAAGCAGGTGCACATACTGTACGCGTTTCTCCTGGAGTTTTAGTGAATGGCTTAAGCGACGATCGTAGAATTTATCCTTTCTTCAATTCATATCCTATTGCGGTTAACGTTGAACTTGGGAAAACATACACGATTAAACCTCAATGTGCAGATGATCCTATTTCAATTAAATACCCTTCAGAAGGTACAGGTCAATTCCCAGAGGGATTTGAAGGCATAGGTACAATCTTTAGATATACAAAAAATTCTAAAGTTGATACTATACTTCGTACAAGCAATACAGATTTAGTGTTCGATGGTAATTTTTCTATGTTAATGGAAATGAATTCTGCTGATAATTACATGGAGTTTGAAACAGTTAAAGAATACACGCTTCCTTCGAATACCCGTCCGGTATATTTAGAGTTTAATTATAGAACAGATGTAAGTCTAAATATTGGGTTCTATGCAACAGATAACAATACTAATGAAGTAACTGATGTAAACTTTATTACTTTGCTTCCAACAAACGATTCTTGGAAAAAAGTATATTTAAGCTTTGGTAGTATTTTGAATAGCTATGCTAACGCTAAGTATAGATTTTATTTTAAAGCTAACCACGATAGTGGTAGAACTACTTCTAAGGTGTTATTAGACAACGTAAGGTTAATATACAAGTGAACAAGCTAAAGCAAACTTTAAAATATATTGTTACCGACTATGCTACTTCAATGATAGTATGGGTTTGCTTTTTTGCGTACCGTAAAATTTATGTTGAGCCTTTAAAGTTTGGCTATCACGTGCCAGTGGATTTTGATAAGAACTTTTACTTAGGTTTATTAGTAATTCCTTTCTATTGGTTATTCTTATACACAATTACAGGTACTTATAGGAATATTTACAAGAAATCTCGTTTAAAAGAATTTCTTCAAACCGCTTCTTTAACATTTATCGGTGTTCTCGTTTTATTTTTTGTCCTAATTCTAGATGATGAAGTTGCAGATTATACGAATTATTACGCTTCATTTTTAACTTTAGCAACATTACATTTCTTTATTACTGCTATACCTCGCTTAATTCTGACCACCTCTACAAAACAAAAAATTAAAAAGAGGATTATCGGTTTTAATACCTTAATAGTAGGTAGCAACGATAAGGCTTTCAAACTATATAATGAATTAGAATCTGAAAAAGAATCTGTAGGTTTTAAATTTCTTGGATTTGTAAATGGTGAAATAAACCACAAAAATGAATTAGCAAAACATTTACCTCAATTAGGTAAATATGAAGAAGTAGCAAGTGTTGTTAATAATTATAAGATTGATGAGGTTATTATCGCAATCGAATCTTCTGAGCACGAAAATCTTAAACGTATTATTGAAGAACTTGAGAACTGCAAAGCCGATGTGAAAATCATACCAGATATGTATGATATTATCTCTGGTTCGGTAAAAATGAATCATTTATTTGGAGTTCCTCTAATCCAAATTAAAACTGATTTAATGCCTGCCTGGCAATTGTTTACTAAGCGTGTAATTGATGTCGCAGTTTCACTATTGTTCCTCATCTGCTTTTCTCCAGTTTATCTAATTACTGCAATTTTAGTGAAGTTTAGTTCTGCCGGACCAATATTCTTTAGTCAACCGAGAGTTGGTTATCACGGTAAAGAATTTAAAATTATAAAATTCCGTTCGATGTACGTTGGTGCTGAGAAATCAGGTCCACAACTTTCGTCTGAAAACGACTCTCGCATTACTCCATTTGGTAGATTTATGCGTAAAACTCGATTAGATGAAATCCCTCAGTTTTATAACGTACTTATCGGCGATATGTCGCTCGTTGGTCCTCGTCCAGAACGGCAGTTTTTCATTGACCAGATTATGGTGCATGCACCTCACTATAAACACTTACACAAAGTGCGCCCAGGAATCACTTCATGGGGGCAAGTAAAATATGGCTATGCAGAAAATGTCGATCAAATGATCGAACGCTTGAAATACGATATCATCTATATCGAAAATATGAGCTTAGCGGTCGACTTTAAAATTCTGTTCTTTACCATAGCTACCGTTATACAAGGTAGAGGGAAATAATGAGTTCATTTGATCTCCGGCCCTTCAGTACTTCGGCTACGCTCAGTAACCACTCCGCTCAGGGACCGGACTTAGGACCAACGACTATTACAAAGGGTCTACATCAAGTATCACCGTACAAGCGGAGAATTCTTTATTTGCTTTGAGTTCAGCGATTTTGATTTTAAGCATCTCTTTGCTTTTCTCTAAATATGAACTTTGCCTGTCGAGTTTTAAAATTATTTTTTGAATAAACTGATTTCGTACTTTGCTTACTACTGGGAATTCTGGTCCGAGGACGTTTTTCTGTGAGAATATTTTTTTTAGATCATTCGCTAACCGAATAGATGCGGATTGCACTTTATGTGCTTCTCTATGTTTCAAAGTAATTTCAATTATACGAACAAAAGGAGGATAGTAAAATTGCTTACGTTCTACTAATTGTTGTTTTAGAAATGAATCGTAATCATGTCGCGATGCTAATTGCAATACAGGATGATCTGGTTTGTATGTTTGAATGATAACTTTACCTAGTTGATCTCTTCTTCCAGCTCTACCGCTCACTTGTTCTATCAATTGAAATGCTCGTTCATGTGATCTAAAATCGGGATGGTTAGTTAATGAATCAGCTTGAATAATCCCGACTAATGTAACGTGTTCGAAATCCAAGCCTTTCGTAACCATTTGTGTTCCTACTAAAATATCTATCTCTCCTGATTCAAATTCATTTATTAATTCTTGTAAGGTATTTTTTCTACGCGTAGTATCTAAGTCCATACGCGCTATTTTTGCTTCAGGGAAAATGCTTTGTAACTCTTCTTCAATTTTTTCAGTTCCCATACCTTTCATCGAAAGATGTGCTGATCCACAACTTGGACAAACTTTTATAATAGGAGTATGGTATCCGCAATAATGACAGCGTAATTCATTCTTCCATTTATGATAGGTTAAACTAACATCACATTGATTACATTGCGGTGTATGTCCACAAATATTACATTGTAGAAAAGGAGCATATCCTCTTCTATTTTGAAATAAAATAACTTGTTCTTTTTTACTCAATCGCATTTCTATTTCATGAAGCAATGTTTTGCCAAATAGATCCTGATTACTTTCTTTATCGATATCGTTTTGCAAAGCAACCAATTGAACATCAGGTAAACGAGCCGATCCAAACCTGTTTTTTAAGTGAACGAGCTTATATTTATGTTGAAGACAATTATAATACGATTCAATAGAAGGTGTTGCAGTACCAAGTATTACATTGGCTTTGAACAAATGACTTAAATAGATCGACGTATCTCTTGCATGATAGCGTGGGTTAGGTTCATTCTGTTTATATGAAGGATCATGTTCTTCGTCGACAATAATTAACCCTAAGTTTTCGAATGGTAAAAAGATGGATGATCGTGTACCTAAAATAATTTTCGCCTTTTGATTTCTCACATTTTGCCAAACCTCGGCACGTTGGTTTTCATTATACCTAGAATGGTAAATACCAATCTCCGATTCGAAGTGTTGACGATATCTAGAAATTAGTTGAGTTGTTAAGCCAATTTCAGGAACTAATATTAATACTTGCTTACCTTCATTCAATTGTTTTTTAATAAGCTCGATATATAACATCGTTTTGCCCGAAGATGTAATGCCATAAAGCAAAACAGGCTGTTGATTTTCGAATGCAGATTCAATTTCGGTTAATGCAGCACTCTGTTCTACACTTAACTGCATTGTTAATTGATCAGTTGCTTCAGCCTTTTCAATTCTACTGATTTCTATTTCTTCAATTCTGAAGATTTCATTTTTAATAAGTGTATTGATAGCTGAAGAACTTAGCCCTAGATTTAATAAATCTTTTTGTGTAATACGTTCTTGAGATTTTTGAAGTATTAGATATTGTTGAACAACATCAAGCTGTTTGGGCTTTTTCTCAAGTGCTTCAAATAAAGCCCTCATCATGCTAGAGTCTTGATATTCATCTCTTAAGAAAATGAATTTCTTCGTTTTAGCTTTGTATTTGTCTTGTAATTCTTCTTCTAGAAAAATATACCCTTTCTGAATCATAGCCTTGATTAAAGGCATTACAGTTTTCTGATCCAGAATTTTTTGGATATCACTTATACTTATCGAGCCTTGAATTTCAATAGCTTCAATGATGAGGTATTCTTTGTCTGATAAATCATTTTTATCAAACTGATTATCTGAATTTAATATGATTTTCGTTTCACTGGTTAGCTTCATGGCTGTTGGAAGTGCTGCATTCATTACATCTCCTACAGTGCAGAGGTAATATTTAGCCATCCAATTCCATAACTCAATATGAATATTTCCTAAAACAGGTTCATCATCTAAAAGATTTAACAAGTATTTCGCTTGGTAATGCACTGGTGCGTTATTATGCACATTAGCGATAATGCCTGTATACAAGCGATTACTCTGGAAAGGTACAATTACGCGCATGCCAACCTTTACCTTATCGTTGTGCTCTACACTTACTCGATAGGTATAAGTTTGACCTAATGCTAAGGGTAAAATAACATCAACATAAGTGTCGTATTTACTTTTCCCGAACTCAATCATGTTTGTAGTTTAAAAACGACCAGAAGGTTAATAACCAACCAATAATAAAACACAAGCCTCCTAATGGTGTAATTGGTCCCAAGAATGTCCACGTAGCAATACCTAGTGATTGCTTAAGGGCTAGTAAATACAAGGAGAAAGAGAAGAATACGATTCCAAATGTTAGAAAATAACCAGCTCTTAAAAGAAGTTTATTTGGATTGATGAAATAAAGAATCCCTAATAACAAAATGCCCAAGCTATGTAT
>CAZYBY010000403.1:0-4915 GCA_964645385.1 uncultured Sphingobacterium sp. | reverse complement strand
TTGACTCCTGGCACAGCCAATGAAAAAGGAAGTGGCTTAGGGTTATTACTTTGCAAGGATTTTGTAGAAGCAAATGGTGGTAGTATTTGGATTGAAAGTTCATTAAATAACGGTACAACAGTTAAGTTTATTTGTAAGTCTTAGGGATAAAAAAGTTTTTTTTAATTCTAAAAAATCCTAAATTAGACAGACAACAACAACCCCAATTTTACCTATGCATAAGTATTTTTATACTTTTTTATTTTTCTTATTTTCAGTTTATAGCAATGGACAATCTAGGTCGATTGATCAATTGAGATCTAATCTGAATAAAACACCAAATAATGATACGAGTAAGTTAAAGTTATACGAAGAGGTTATTAACTTTTATCTATCCAAGGACGCTGATTCTGCAGAAACATATCTCAAACAAGGTTATCAATTTGTAGATGAACTTAAATTTGAGAGAGGCAAAGCAACATTACTAGTTTCAGAAGCAAAATTATTTGAAATAAATGGTGAGCTTCCCAAAGCTAAATCAACCTTATTAAAAGCATTAGAATTATTTTATCATGTAAATTATACAAAAGGAATTGCTGCTTCTTATAATGCATTAGGTATTGTTGAGGCTAAGCAAGCAAAATATAAACAAGCAACTTCGTATTTTTTAAGAGCACTAAATATTAATGAAAAAATTAAAGATACGATAGGAGTGCTTCAATCTTTTACTTCTTTAGGCGCTGTAAATTCTCAAATAGAAGAATATGATAAATCTTATAAATATTTATATAAAGCATTAAGCTTTGTTAAAGATTCAAACACTTATGGGTATTGTAATATTATCAATAACATTGCTACGTTATATGCAAAACAAGAAGATTATAAAAATGCACTCTCTTATTTTGTAAAATCTTATAAAGTAGCTGAAAAACTTGAGAACCCACCATTATTAACTACATTAAATACTAATATTGCGAATTGTTATGCAAATCTAAATCAAAAAGAAAAAGCGTTATTGTATTATAATAAAGCATTACAAGTTTGTAATACTTACAATATGCCTGAAGAGCAAGCTAGGTTAATTTATAATATAGCATTGCTTTATGAGTTTTCAAATCCTTCTTTGTGTATAAAAAAGATTCAAGAAGCGATTGATATTGCAACTAAAATAAACCATAGGTATTTGCTATTAGAGATATATGAGTCCTTGTATGTAATAAAAAAGGCTAATTCAGATTTTCAAGGAGCATGTATTGCATTAGAAAAATTTCATCAATTAAACGACTCCTTATTAAGCACTGAGAATAAAAGTCAAATAGAATTAATGCAATCTAATTTTGAACTTGAAAAATCAAATTTAGCCATTAAAGAATTAGAGTTAAATTCACAGAAACAGAATCTACAAACTACAATAGCTGTTCTGATAATAATTGCAATACTTTCAATTCTTGTTGTAGTAGCACTTGCATCTTATAAACGAAAAAAATTAAACAATGCCCTTCGTCATTCATTACAAGTTAGGGATAAATTACTTTCGATAATTGCACACGATCTTAAATCTCCTATTAATAATGTATTGTCGTTAATGCAAGAGTTGGAACGAGATGAACTTAGTGAAAATGAGAAACAAGTTTTACTTGAAATATTAAAAAAACAAACTCAATTATCATTAATAACTTTAGATAACATTCTTACTTGGGGGCAAGCTCAAATTCGTGAAGTAAAAACAAATCCAGAATCCTTTTTTATATTCGATATTATTAAGAATAATATAGACTTATTTGAGGTTAACATTTTACAGAAAAACATAAAGATTAATGTTGGTTTTGATAAATCTATAAAAGCGTATACTGATAAAGATCAATTCGATTTTGTAATTCGGAATTTGCTATCTAATGCGATTAAATTTTCAAAACATGATTCTGAAATTCATATTAACATATCTGTTTTAGATGATAAATTACTTCGTATATGTGTGGCTGATGATGGATTAGGAATGAATACAGATACACTTCAATCACTATTTGGTGTGAATCCTAAAATACATTACGGTACAGACAAAGAAAAGGGTAGTGGTTTAGGCTTAATCTTATGTAAGGAGTTTGTGGAAGCAAACAATGGAACCATTTGGGCAGAAAGTATATTAAATGAAGGAACAGTAATGTGCTTTACGTGCAAAACGGCATAAATGTAAAAAGCCACCTATTGGTGGCTTTTATAGATCCTTATATTTATTGAAATATATTATCTTACTACTTCAACACGAACAGCGTTCATGCCTTTTTTACCTCTTTCAACTTCGAAAGATACTTCATCATTTTCACGAATTTCATCGATTAATCCTGAAACGTGAACGAAGATATCTTCACTTGAATCTGATGGTGTAATAAACCCAAATCCTTTTGAGTTATTAAAAAATTTAACTTTTCCTTGCATTGTATTATTTATAATTTATTTAAAAATTCAATTCTATATAGCTCAAGCTATGTTTTACAAATTCTTAAGATTTCTGATTGGGAAAAACTCGTAGCCTTTGTTAATTAAGGTTTTTAGAAGCAACAATACGAGTTGTGAAACGCAAATAGTTGATATAAATCACTTAACAGTTCACAAAAGTAAACCTTATTATCCGATAAACCTAATAATTTGTTGCAAACAGCCTTTTAGATAGGTTAAAGCATATATTTATTTCAAAATTGACCGCTTTTTTATAATTATTAACCGATAATTCTCTTATTAATAGAGTTTTAATCGTTCTTGTTGTATCATTTTTTTACTTTTATAATAATGTATTCTTCACCCAAAATTCGAATATTATTATTTGTCATCATTTATTTATGTATAAGTATAAATACTCATGCATCTCATATTGTTGGCGGCGACTTTAGTTATTATCATATTTCAGGCGATACTTACCAATTAAAACTTAAAATGTATCGTGATTGTGTAAGTAGAACTGACTTTAATAATACTATTGATGTTGGTATATATGATAAAGCAACAAATACATACAAAAAAACAGTCAGGATTTCACTGCAATCGGTTAATCCAATTCAATACAATACGAGTTGTATCAATCCAACTTTAAGATGTGTTGAAACAGGAATTTATACTGGTAATTTTACAATGCCTCAATCGGTATTTAATAACGCTGCTGGTTATTATTTCCAATGGGAAGGTTGCTGCAGAAATAATATCATCAAAAATATTGTAAATCCTGGAAACGAATCGATGGCATTTTATATGGAAATTCCATCACCTTATCCTTCGAATACTTCTTTTGTTGAGAATAATTCTCCTGAATTCCTTCGTGATCCTTTGAGTTATTTATGTGTTGGGGAAGCTTTTAAATATGATTTTAGAATATACGATGCCGATGGTGATGAAATTAGAATGAGAATGGGAGTGCCAATGGCAGGGGGTGGATATACAGGATCCGGACCTGGTACTCCCAAGTCAGCTACAGGTCCAGCGCCCTATTCTGATATTATTTGGCAAACGGGCTATAGCAATTCAAATATGATGGATGGTAATCCTGATATTACAATTGACAATGATAGCGCCACCATTTATATAGTACCTACACAAATTGGAGTTTATGTAATTTCAGTAATAGCAGATGAGTATAGAAACGGAGTAAAAATTGGTGAAGTTAGAAGAGAACTTCAATTAGAAGTTTTAATTTGCCCTCCTCGTTTTAAACCAATAATAACAACAAATATTGCAGGAGGTACGAATACTATTAACGTATATCTTGATCAGCAAATATGTTTTGATTTGCATGCTATAGATCAAAACGCTACCGAACTTTTAAAATTCAGAATTGATACTAGCGGAATGTATAAACTATTTGCATCTGGTTCTGCTAGTCTAGATCCTGCAAACATTTCTGCTCCCTTAGAGATTAATTCTAGGTTTTGCTGGACGCCTAAATGTCCAATAGATACAGGTGCTGGAGCTTATTTAGATTTTATTGCATACGATGATTCTTGTCCTTTTTCTCAAGACGATACTGTTCGGGTAAAATTTATACTTAATCAGGAACCAAATTTTTCTCCCAAACTAAAATCGAATTTGAAGAATAACATAATAAGTATTCATAGAAATGAGAATTTATGTTTTCAAATTCAAGGAACTGATTCAAATGCTCATGATGTAATTAAAGCTGAATACATTCCTCAATCCTATGATATTTTTGAAAATGGCGCAACATTGTCGCCCGAAGTAATGGTTGGAAGTCAATTGTTAAGTGGAGTAGTTTGTTGGACCCCCGATTGTACTAAAGAAATTGATACGCCTATACATGTTAAATTTGTAATATATGATAATGCTTGCCCAGTTAACGCTTATGATACAATTGATGTCAAAATAAATATCCTCCCTGCACTTAATACTAAGCCAAGTATAGTTGCTGAAGGTTTAAACGTTGGAGCTGATAATGTAGTTGAAATGTTATTTGATACCGAGAATTGTTTTTCAATTCTAGCAGAGGACGCTGATCCAGACGATATAGATGTTTATATAAAAAATACTTCCTATGATTTTTTTGCACATGGTGCAACGTTTAAAACGGTTAATGACTTGCAAAATGCAATTAGAAGTAATTTCTGTTGGACACCAACTTGTTCTGATTTCAATAGTAACGATTCACTATATATTGATTTTCTAGTTAGAGATCATAAATGTGAGAATGAAAAATTTGATTCCATACGAATATATTTCAAATTTAATTTTCCACTGAATGCATTTCCAATATTATTAAAACCGGATTCAACTTCTTTTCAATTAAGTGCAGGGTATAGCCGTCAAATAGACGTAAGTGCTAGCGATGCAGATATATCAGACTTAATGCTTTTGAGTGCAAAGCCATTATTTAATTCTAATTTGAATTTAAGAGTTGAGATGAATGCAGTACAAGGAAATAGTTCTATTGCTA
>CAZYBY010000402.1:0-3177 GCA_964645385.1 uncultured Sphingobacterium sp. | reverse complement strand
GTTTTAAAGTAGTCTTCTCCCCAGAAGCTGCCGATCAATCTCGTATTTTCGAAACTCCTAAGGCATTCCCCAAGAAGTCGGTTATCGGTACAATTTCTTATATGCCAGCGGCATTTGGTATCACTTGTGCCAGTGTTGTAGTGCGAGACCTTATTAATCAGTAAGTTATATTCAACAACCTTGTTGATATCTTTTATATTGAAAAAATGCTATAATTTTTAGCTTTGCATATACTAGTGACCAGAATTGAGATATTAGAATTGAGATAGTATAAAGAACTCAATACTAACATCTCAATTCTTATTTTCTAAAATATTATGAGTAATTACAACGAAGACGACATTAAATCCCTCGATTGGAAAGAACATATACGTTTACGTCCGGGGATGTACATTGGGAAGTTGGGCGATGGTTCGGCGCACGATGATGGGATTTATATATTATTAAAAGAGATTATCGATAACTCTATAGATGAGTTTGTGATGGGGGTAGGGAAAACTATTGAGTTAACTATTACCGATCATAAAGTTATTGTTAGAGATTATGGTCGTGGTATTCCTTTGGGTAAAGTGATTGATTGTGTATCGAAAATCAATACCGGAGGTAAATACGATTCCAAGGCTTTCCAAAAATCAGTTGGTTTGAATGGTGTTGGTACGAAAGCAGTAAATGCTTTATCAAGCTATTTCAAAGTGCAATCGTACAGAGATGGGAAAACTAAAACTGCTGAATTTGAAAAAGGAGTTTTAGTTAAAGATCACAAAGAAGAAGCAACTACTCAACGTAATGGTACTTCAGTAACATTCAATCCAGACGATACAATCTTCCGCAATTACCGATATATTCCGGAGTTTATCCAGAACATGATATGGAATTATGCATACTTAAATGCAGGATTAACTATTATTTTCAATGGTGAGAAATTTGCGTCTCAACGAGGTTTGTATGATTTATTAGATCGTAAAACGGATGATACTATTCGCTATCCAATTATCCATTTAAAAGGTGAGGATATCGAAATAGCGATGACACATAATAACCAATATGGTGAAGAATATTATTCATTCGTAAACGGTCAGAATACTACACAAGGTGGAACACACCAAGCAGCATTTCGAGAAGCTGTGGTTAAAACAGTTCGAGAGTTTTTCAAAAAGGAATTCGATGCTACCGATGTGCGTGCTTCAATTGTAGCAGCCATCAGTATACGAATTCAAGAACCTGTATTTGAATCTCAAACTAAAACAAAATTAGGTTCAATTAATGCTGCACCTGAAGGTCCAAGTATTCGTAACTGGATAAACGATTTTGTAAAGAAAGAACTCGACGATTATTTACATAAACATTCGGATGCTGCTGATGCGATGTTAAAGCGTATAATGCAATCAGAACGTGAGCGTAAAGAGATTGCAGGTATTAAAAAATTAGCGAATGAACGTGCGAAGAAAGCTGCACTTCACAATAAAAAATTACGCGATTGTAAAGTTCATTTAGATGATGAAAAAAATGATCGCCGCTTTGATACTACTTTGTTTATTACCGAGGGAGATTCGGCGAGTGGATCAATTACAAAGTCGCGTGATGTGGAAACGCAAGGTGTATTCAGCTTAAAAGGAAAACCATTGAACTGTTTCGGACTGACGAAAAAAATCGTTTATGAAAATGAAGAGTTCAACCTATTACAACACGCATTGAATATCGAAGATGGAATTGAGAATTTGCGTTACAACAATATCGTAATTGCTACCGATGCCGATGTGGATGGAATGCATATTCGATTATTAATGATGACATTCTTTTTGCAATTTTTCCCGGATATTGTTAAAGCTGGTCACGTATATATTTTGCAAACTCCATTATTCCGAGTTCGTAATAAAAAAGAAACGATTTATTGCTACTCAGAAGAAGAACGCAAAAACGCATTGAACAAATTAGGACAACGTTCGGAGATTACCCGATTTAAAGGATTGGGAGAAATTTCTCCAGAAGAATTCGGATTGTTTATCGGAAAAGATATTCGCTTAGATCCTGTGTTTATTTCGAAGGAAAGTAAAATGCTTCAGATGCTCGATTACTTTATGGGAAAAAATACTCCTGCAAGACAAGAGTTTATTGTGAAGAATTTGAAAGTAGAGAAGGATGTCGCGGAGATCGCAGAGGGCGCAGAGATCGCAGAGGAAGCAGAGGTTAGTTAGTATGTAAGTATGCTCGTTTGCTCATACATAATACATAATACATAATACATAATTCATAATTTTAAAGTGGCAAAAAAAGAAAAAATAGAATATAAACCTCAAGATGAGCGTGAGTACTTGAATCGTGCAGAAGAAGAGGGTATGCATCATAATGTTGTTCCAATTAATGGTTTATATGAGAACTGGTTTTTGGAATATGCATCTTATGTTATTTTAGATCGTGCTGTTCCAAATATCTACGATGGTTTAAAACCTGTACAACGTAGAATTTTACATTCATTAAAAGAGATGGATGATGGTCGTTTTAATAAAGCGGCAAACGTAATTGGAAATACAATGAAGTATCATCCCCACGGTGATGCTTCTATTGGAGATGCCATGGTTCAAATTGGACAGAAAAATTTACTGATCGATTGCCAAGGTAACTGGGGTGATCCTATTACAGGAGATAGCGCAGCTGCACCTCGTTATATTGAAGCACGCTTAAGTAAGTTTGCACTAGAAGTAGTATTCAATCCTCAAACTACGAATTGGCAATTATCTTACGATGGTAGAAATAAAGAGCCAATTATTTTACCAGTTAAATTCCCATTATTATTAGCTCAAGGTGCAGATGGTATTGCAGTAGGATTAGCAACGAAAATTCTTCCTCACAACTTTAATGAATTAATTGAAGCATCTATTGAAATCCTGAAAGGAAATCGCCCGAATATTATGCCCGATTTCATGACGGGTGGTTATGCAGATTTTAGTAACTATAACGAAGGGCAACGTGGAGGTAAAGTACGTGTAAGAGCTCGTATTATTGAAAAAGATAAAAAGACCTTAGTAATTACAGAGATTCCTTTCTCTACTACAACAGGAGGACTAATAGATAGTATTATTTCTGCAAACGATAAAGGTAAAATCAAAATCAAAAAGATTGAAGATAATACCGCCAAGGATGTAGAAATTGTAGTTCATTTAGCACCAGGAATCTCAC
>CAZYBY010000401.1:0-2756 GCA_964645385.1 uncultured Sphingobacterium sp. | reverse complement strand
TCAATCAATTTAAACAAGTCATCACTCACAAGAGAATCTATATTTGATTGATTCAACTTGCTTTCTACATCAATGTCTATTGCGATTTTATCCGAAACCTTTCCGAAAAACTCTCTAAATTGAATTGTGTCTTTCCAAAGTAATAACAAAAGCCTTGATTCTTTTGCAATGCCATTTTTTATTCCAAGTACAAAGTTTGAATTAAATACTTCCAGAAGGAAATCGTAAATAGTCGGAGAATCATTGGTATAGTTATACTTTCGCTTAATCTCGCTCCAGTAGTATTTAGTTAAATTATACCTTTCTAGGTCCTTATCAAACTTTTCGTTGCCATCGGAAAAAGAAGAAGCATGTGCATGAATATATGTCACTAAACTAATGTTCTCTGTTCCGAAAGTAACAGCTAGCATCTTATATCTGATTTCTTGATAATCATCACCATCTCCAAGAAATTCTTTAAGTTTCAGTCTTCGTTCTTTAGCTCTAAAAAACTCCATGTGCTCGGTAACCAACTCTTTTAGATGATAACCCAATCCCATTTCTTGAAGCCACATCGCTTCTTGGTCTGTATGAAACACTTGATGTGCCAATTCCATATCCAACAACCAATTGTCCTCGTTGGCTGGTTTTTCCCCTGTAAAGTACAATAGAAACTTATTTGTAGGTTTTTTTTTGTTGATAATGTGTTTGACAGCGAATTCGTTTCCTTGAACGTGAAGTTTGGTCACATCTTCAAGTAACACCTCGTTGAATTGTTCTGTAAGTTCTTGCTTTTCATCGTACCAAAAAATAATACGGTGTTTATTGAACAACTTTATTAATGCTTCTGATATTTTATTCATTATTAGTCAGTTTTTCTAGTTTGAGCCAACCAAGTTGTATGTTCACGAGAAATAGCATTTTCTGAATCTAAAACATATTTAGAAAATTCTTCTTCCAACAAAATACTTTGACCTAAATCTGAAATTAAATTTAATTCAATGGATGCGGTAGAATAAGATTGATTAAGGTTTTGGTATTGTTTAAGTTGAACCCAAGCAATTATTGAAGTAGAAATAGTAGTAAACAATCCAACAAAATTCCAATTAGATTTTGGATTAAAAATTAAATATCCTATGCAAATAATAGTTACAACATGTGAAATAATATTAAGAGTAAACCATAAGTTGCTCCTGTCTTTATTTTTCTTAGCATTCTTAGAATACCACTTTTTTTGGTCCTCAATTCTTTCCTTTAAGTAATACTCTTTTCTTTCAGATAAATTTTTAGACCTAATATTTGCCATTGTACCTGTAATATTTGGTTCAACTAACAATGTTTTATCTAAATGCTTGTTTAGAAATTCAAATTCTTTTGATAGTTTGTCGATTTTGTTTAAAAAAATTTTTCTTGAAGTATTATCATCAACATTAATATTGAATTCTTCAGAACATGATATATATCTCCAAGTAATAGTTTTGCATGACTCAGCTAAAGCTCTACCTTGATACCAAAGATTGTCATATCTCATTACTTTCTGAATAATTGAAATAATTATTCCAAAAAGAAACAAAACCCCAGATATAACATAAACAATTAATTTAGAATTTTCTAGACTAAAATTGTAAATGCTCATACAAGCACCAAATAAAACAAATGAAATTTCAGCCAAAAAAAGAAGAATGTAATTCTTTTGAGAATCAATTGAAACTTTATCTGAAGCTCTGAACAGTGATGGATAATCTTCTTTTTTCATTAAAATCTAACTTTTGTTTTCGATGAAATTTCAGAATCCCTTTTATTGAATGCTTTATCTATAAAATCATTCGGAGCTTTTTCAAAATCTTCCCACTTTACCAATACACAATATCTATCGGATTCACTCCAAGCACACTTAACATTTGGGATGTAATAATTGTACCTAAATTCCTCAATAACAGTACTCTTGTTTATGTTGACATAAGTGTGACTTTTACCACAGTCCGAACAAATACCAGAACCAGCATAAATTTTATCATACATTTTTGGTAATACTACCCCTAGGATTCCATTTTTTGTATTATTAACGCCATGAAATAATGAAGATTGCAACTCTTGCTTTATATATTTTTGTTCTTCTTTTCCCATTAATTCACTCGAATGTTCTCCAATTAAAAAAATAGTTACCGTAGAATCAGATAGATATTTTTCTCTTATTTGTTGCATTATATAATCAAAGTCATCTGAATTGATTTTTTCATTCAAGGACTTATCAATCATATCAACATCAAGCTCTTCTAATATGTGCTTTTTATATTCAAAATCTTCTGTTTTGAATGAAATAAAACATTTATGTCCCATATTTATTTTATTTGCGTTACATCAATCCAATCAAACTCTTTTACCTTTTTCTTTGTCTTAGCATCATTTAATCCAGCGACATCTTTGATTGCTTTACCAAACTTGTTATAGTTTACCAAAACACCTTCATCTAGGTCTATATTGATGCGTTCTATAGCCAAAGGTCTCAGTGTTTCTCTTTCGTATTCTTGAAGCTCTATAAGCACCAATTTAAGCTTGTCTTTTTCCTTTTGAGCTTTGGTTTGTTCTGTGGAAGAACCAGACACAATTAAATGGTCCAAATGTTCCATGCGAGTGTTTAGCTTTTCACGGTACTCAATCAAATAACCGTTTAGTATTCTATTTAAAGTATCTGGTGTGTAGCGGTGCATGTAAATCAACACGTTGAATGAACCTTTGGGTGACGAGAACATCCAGTATATTGGTCTTTTCTTGTA
>CAZYBY010000400.1:0-6250 GCA_964645385.1 uncultured Sphingobacterium sp. | reverse complement strand
GCACATATCGTGCTAAATTGCATTGATAAGTTTCGGAAATATCAATTACCTCAATTTTAGTAGGGTCGAATTTTCCACCTGCTCCCATAGAACTAATCAATGGGATTTTCATATCCATACAAGCCTTTATAAAAAACACTTTCGGTGAAAGGGTATCTATACAATCTACGGCATAATCGAATTTCTGAGAATTTAGAATTTCAATTGTTCTATTATCTTTTATGAATTCCGGAATTACGGTGAGTTCTATATCAGGATTGATATCGCGTATTCTCTCAGCCATAACTTCAGCTTTTAGTTTTCCATCAGTAGAAATTAGTGCTGGAATTTGTCGGTTACGATTTGATGCTTCTACAATATCTGCATCCACAATTGTCATTTTGCCAACCCCAGAGCGTGCAATCATTTCCGCACAAATACCACCCACGCCTCCTAATCCAACAACTAATACATTCGAAGAAACTAAGTTTTGCACTTTTTCTTCTCCCATCATTATTTCCGTACGCGAAAGCCAAGTTGGTACACTCATGTCAATTGATTTTCGACAAAAATAGAAAAATAGTACTTAGTAGCTAGTAGCTAGCACTTAGTAATTTTATTTTTTGATTATATACCCTCAATATACTAAACCAATCAATAAAATAATTTCTGAGCTGTACTATTTACTTGATTTTTTAATTCATCAAAATCGATATCTAATACCGAAGAGGCTTTAAGGTACACCTCTTCAATGTGTATGGGCATAGTATCCGTTTCGAATAGAATTTGTGTTGTTGGGATAATATCCAAAATTTCAATATTAAAATTTTCTCTGAATAGTTGTTTACCAAAGGAAAAGAAAAAGTTAGGAGATTTTAATGTATTAGTTAACTCTAAACTGCCTTGGTATTGATGAAGAACTATAGGTACAGATGTGTTTTTCAGCATAGGCAATAATTCATGATATGCCCGCACACAATGAATAATCAAGGGTTTCTGCAAACTCTCTGCTAAGGATATGTGCAATTTAAACACTTCAGCTTGTATGCTTCTATCAGTTTTTATAAAATAATCTAAACCACATTCTCCAATAGCCTTACATTGTGGATGTGTAGAAGTATGTTTTATTTGTTCAAATGCTAAATGATAGTTTGAATGTACATCCCAAGGATGTATTCCTACTGAAAAGAAATAAGGCAATGCCGATAATCGTTCGTAGGAAAGATGATGAAAGGCATTACGTACAAAGGAAATATCTTCCTCTTTATATTTTTGATGTGTATGAGAATCGAAATAAGTAAATGATCTGCTCAATTAAATATAGTTTTTCATGATTTCGAGCATCTCGTCCATATCTACTGGTTTTGGGAAATACTCGTTCATACCTGCAGAAACTACTTTCAATTTTGCTTCCATAGTCATATCGCCTGTTAAGGCAAACACTGGAACATTCTCGTAGGTACGCATGGTACGAATTATTTTAGTAGCGTCTATACCATCCATATTTGGCATGTGTATATCCATCAAAATAAAATCGTATTTCTGAAATGAGTTGCGAACTAAATCAATGGCTTGTTCTCCATCATAAGCCATATCTGTAACAAAGCCACAAATAACAAATGCTCTTTGTGTAGTAAATTGAATTATTTTATCATCATCAACACATAAAACTCTTAATGGTCTGTCTTGATTTCGTTTAATAAAAAAGTCCTTTAACTCTTGCTTCATGCCAGTTTAATCAATTTTTGTTTTTATTGAGAAGTAGAGCGTTTTCAATAACTATAAATATATAGAGTAATAGTAAAATTCCAAAATGTTAGACCAAAATTACTTTGGGTCTATATTAACAATTTGAATATTAGAATAGTAGAATTTGATGATATCCTTGTAAAAAATGCCCAATTCGGCCATTCTGATGGATCCTTCCTGGCACATCCCTACCCCATGACCAAACCCTCGCCCATACAAAATTACCTTATCCTGACTTTCCATCACATCAAAATAAGTAGATCTCAGTTTGAAGTCGGTACGAATATCTTCCGTCATAACACTACAGCATGGTAGCATAGTGATTCTATTTTCGAGGTTAAACTCACATGGGTCGAAAGTTGCTTTGCCAGATTTTGTACTCAAATAGTTCAACCATTTTTGTTTATCAATTTCTTTTGTCCAAGTTGCTTGTTTAGTGTGTATACAGAATGTATCAACTACCGAACGTAAGTAAGATCTTTTTTTCGACCAAACATCCTCAGAATTTACAGTTTGACCTCCACAATTTGCATGAAAAACTGCTTCTATTAAATCACCATTTTCATCTTGGATTACTTCATAAAATGTAGAATCGACAGCTGGAATAATCATACTATTAAATCTTGCTTTACCATGATATACTTGGCAATGCACTTGATCGCATAATTCAAAACCTTCGGCCTTATGTCTGTCTAAATGCTTTAATGCATAAGTTCTAGATATAACCGCTTGCACTTTTAAAAGTTGATCATTCTTAACATTTCCAATCTCCGATTCTATAACACCAGCAACATAATGATTCAACTCAATTGTATTAATTATAGATAGCTCTCCTCCTTTATTACTGAAAGAAATTTCATCAGGGAAATAAGATGTTTTTACAGATGGCAAAATCATCTGCATTTTAAAATAGGGCTTTTCATCTTGTGTAGAGAAATCGATTTTTGAAAATGATCCTAAAACATCTCCATTTTTACTAATCGAACATTTGGTACCAATTGCATTTACAACTATAATATCACCATCGCTTGCACGTATAATCTTTTCATCATCTAAATTTATTGAATAATCACCTGTAAAGGCGTTCAGAATAACTTTACGAGGATTATAAGTCGACCAAATTTTTACATGTACATCTTTTGCAAAAACAGAAAGGCATAAAAAACTCAACAGGAAAATGCTAAGTATTTTTTTCATGTTTACCCTTGAATAAAATTAAACATAGATTTTGCTGCACGCTCTGAAGCGCCCGGTTCTCCTACTTTCTGCAATAAGCTATCGTATTGATTTAACATAGTTGTACGATCAGGATTTCCTTCAGCAAGAGCTTGTAATTCTTTACTTATATTTTCGGGAGTACAATCTTCTTGAATTAATTCAGTCACTACTTTTTTATCCATAATTAAATTTACCAAAGAGATAAATTTAATATCGACTAAAAGTTTTGCGATGCGAACTGATAAAGCATTTGCACGGTAACATACTACTTGAGGTACACGGAACAATGCAGTTTCTAAGGTAGCAGTACCCGATGTAACCATAGCCATATTAGCGTTTGCTAATATATCATAGGTTTTACCGAAAATTATTTTATGTTGTTGAAGATTGAATTTAGTGTAATAAGATTCTGGTAAATTAGATGCACCAGCAATTACAATTTGATAATTCGAAAATTGATTTGCTGACAGTAACATATTCGGAAGAATTTTATCTAATTCCATTTTTCTACTACCCGGTAGAATTGCTAAAATTGGTCGTTCGTCTAATTGGTGGTTCGCACGAAAATTTGAGTCGTACTGATACACTGAGATTGCATCTTTTAAAGGGTTTCCCACGTATTCTACTTCGTAATCGTATTTCTTAAAGAACTCCGTTTCGAACGGTAAAATTGTATATAATTTATCAATGTATTTTTTGATTTTGAAAACACGTTTAGTATTCCATGCCCAAACTTTTGGAGAAATATAATATGCAGTTTTCAATCCAATTGATTTAGCAAATTCAGCAATTCTTAAATTGAATCCAGGAAAATCAATCAATACTACTAAATCAGGTTTGTATGCAGCAATATCATCCTTGCAAGCCTTCATATTTTTAGAGATGGTACGAAGATTCAATGCAACTTCTACAAAACCCATAAACGACATTTCAGAGATATGTTTTACAAGAGTAGTATTGGGTAAAGCAGCCATACGGTCGCCACCAAAAATGCGAAACTCTGCATTGGGATCATTCTTCAATAAAGCAAGCATTAAATTAGATCCATGCAAATCGCCTGATGCTTCTCCTGCAATAATATAATATCTCATTTTCGAATGATAAATATGGCGAATAATAGTGCGTAGATAAACGTACTCATCAAAATGCCTCTTGCTAAATTATCTTTCTCAGCTTTTATCGCGAAGCGAAAAATAATAACGTTAATTGCAATGCAAAGGATGTAAAAAAAATTCGGACGGATATAATGTTGTAATTTTTCTTGAATCATATCCCCGAATATATAGGACAATAATGGCAATGCTGTACCATATAACATCCCTAAATAAAACTTATCTTTTATCTTAGCGTTCATCGTCGAATTTCCAAGTATTTAAAACTGATAAAGTTTGGTAAGCTGTAAAATCGAATTGTACAGGCACTACCGAAACGTATTTATTATTTAAAGCCCACTCATCAGTATCTTCACCGGCATCATTCAATATAAATTTTCCTGTTAGCCAGTAGTATTTACGTTTATGTGGATCTAAGCGCTCATCGAATTCTTCTTCGTATTTTGCTACTGCTTGACGACAAATTCTGATTCCTTTAATTTCTTCCGCAGAATTTACATATGGGAAGTTAACGTTTAATAATGAGCCTTTGGGAAGTCCATTTTTAAGCACTTGTTTAGCAATGCTCAATACATATTTCTGTACAGGGCTGAAGTCTGCATTTGCAGAAAAATCGCAGTATGAAAATCCGATAGAAGGTATTCCTTCGATAGCGCCTTCCATTGCTGCCGACATAGTACCGGAATAGATTACATTAATAGAGGAGTTTGACCCGTGGTTTATTCCTGATACTAAAAGATCAGGTTTTTTATGAAGAATTTGATTCACTGCCAATTTCACACAATCGACAGGTGTACCAGAACATTGGTACGAACGAATGCCTTCGTATAAATCTACCTCTTCTAAACGTAAAGGTTTTGCGATAGTGATAGCATGCCCCATAGCCGATTGAGGGCTATCGGGAGCTACGATGATTACATCGCCTAGCTCTTTCATTAGGAAAGCCAAAGTTTGTATGCCTTTGGCTGTAATTCCATCATCGTTTACAACAAGGATGCTTGGTCTTTCATTTTTCATTAAGCGAAAATATGAAAAATTACCACATCCTTGATGAAAAGTCTAGCTTATACGGCTGTTTTTGATTTGTTCAACTACAGTTGGGTCTAATAAAGTTGAAGTATCGCCTAAGTTTTCAATCTCGCCTTCAGCAATTTTGCGCAATATTCTACGCATAATTTTTCCAGATCGAGTTTTGGGTAATCCTGATACAAATTGAATTTTATCAGGCTTCGCGATTGCTCCAATAATACGTGCTACTGTCATTCCAATATCTCTACGACGTAGATCTTCGTCATGTGTATCTTCTTCGAAAATAACATAAGCATAAATACCTTGTCCTTTAATATCGTGAGGATAACCTACTACAGCCGATTCTACTACACCAGTATGAGAGTTAATTGCATTCTCTACTTCTGCAGTGCCGATGCGATGGCCAGATACATTGATTACATCATCCACACGTCCTGTAATTCTATAATTACCATCTTCATCGCGTAAACAACCATCACCAGTAAAGTATAAGTTTTCATATGTTGCAAAGTAATTTGTTCTGCAACGCTCATGATCACCATAAGTAGTACGAATCATTCCAGGCCAAGGGAACTTAATACACAAGTTTCCATTAACTCCATTTCCTTCAATTTCATTACCATTTTCATCAACTAATACTGGTTGTATACCAGGCAATGGGAATGTAGCATGTGCAGGCTTTAAAGGAGTAACATCAGCAATTGGAGAAATCATAATTCCACCAGTTTCAGTTTGCCACCAAGTATCCACTATCGGGCAACGTTTTTGTCCGATATGTTCGTGATACCAATGCCAAGCTTCTTCGTTTATTGGTTCTCCTACCGAACCTAAAACACGTAATGAATCTAAGTTTTTACCTTTCACAAAATCCAAACCAGATTGCATAAGTGAACGAATTGCAGTTGGTGCTGTATATAAAATATTTACTTTGAATTTCTCAACAATTTCCCACATTCTTCCTGCATCAGGATATGTTGGAACCCCTTCAAACATTAACGTTGTAGCACCTTGCGATAATGGACCATAAACAATGTATGAATGACCAGTAATCCAACCGATATCTGCTGTACAGAAATAAACTTCTTTCGGTTTATATTGAAAAACATTACTGAAAGTATAACCAGCATATACCATGTAACCACCGCAAGTATGAACTACACCCT
>CAZYBY010000399.1:0-21800 GCA_964645385.1 uncultured Sphingobacterium sp. | reverse complement strand
AGATCGAGTAATTGCACACGAAGTTGGACACAACTGGTTTTATGGAATATTAGGAAGTAATGAACGCGAGCATCCTTGGATGGATGAAGGTGTAAATTCGTTCTATGAACAAAGGTATATGCGAATGAAATATGAAGACGGACATATGATGCCTGCATCTATTCGAAATCCATTTACTTATTTATTCGGATTAGATTATTTCCCTTCTGGATATGAATATTATTTATTGTATAAACTAACATCATCTTGCGGAAAAGCACAACCTATAAATATTAATGCAGAGCAATATACTAGTCTAAATTACGGAGCTGTTGTATATACTAAAACTGCATTAGCATTAAGATATCTTGAACAGTATTTAGGAGTAGAAAAATTTGACTCTATAATGCATACCTATTTTTCTACTTGGAAATTTAAACATCCCTATCCAGAAGATATGAAAGCTGTTTTTGAACAAGAAACAGGAGAGAATTTATCATGGTTTTTTGATGAATTAATAAATGTGAAAAATGATCCTGAATTCAAATTAGCTTCAGTTAAAAAAATTAAAGAAGAGCTACAAGTAAAGGTGAGCAATACTTCTGGCGTACCCGGACCAGTATTCGTAAGCGCATTAGATAAAGATGGAAAAATAATTGAAACACAAAAAACAGTTCCATTTATTGAAAGTGCTTTTCTGTATTTCGATAAAAAAGATGTTAAGAAAATAGTTGTAGATCCCTTGTATATTATTCCAGAAAGCAATAGAAATAATAATACCATTTCCTTAAAATCACCATTAAAAAAAATAGAGCCAATACATTTACAATTATTAGCAGGTGTAACTCGTCCGGATCGAACTAATTTATTTTTTATGCCGGTTGCTGGATATAATACTTCGGATGGGTTTATGCCAGGACTTGCATTATACAACAATGTGTTTCCATTTAAAAATGTTGAATGGTCTGTATTGCCTATGTATGGTATGCATTCTAAAAAATTCAATGGGACTGGTAGTATAAATGTTTATTCATACCCTAAAAAATTTAGTGAAGTAAATACATCCATCAACTTCAATAGTTTTTCTAGCTATAATGAAGAAAACAACATATTGGGAATTAGTTACTATGAACGATTTGTGAAATATTCATTAGGATCTGAATTCACACTTATGCCCGAAAGTTTACGTTCTAGAGTTAGTACTAAATTATCATACCGATTAATTTATACAAATGAAACATTAGAAAAAGAAACGAAAGATCAATTTTCAACAATAACAGATGTTTATAACACTCCGAATTATTATTTACAATTAAAGTTTGAAAAAGATAACACTAGAACGATAAATCCATATCGAATTAGTTTTATGTATGAATATGCCAATAATTTTTTGAGTGAAGAGGATACCTATTATATTGATGGAGTGGCGATGAATAACAACAGGCAACACCACAAACTACTAGCCGTTTATAAGCAAAAAATAAATTATAGAGATTCTAAAAAAGGATTGAGCTTACGCTTTTTTGCAGGAAGTATATTTACGAATACAGGTGTAACATCACAAAATAATTTCTTTAGCTTATCGGGTAATTTAGATTACACATACGACAAAGCTTTCATCAATAGAAAAGATTTTAACAGTCAACAATTTCACGAAACAGATGGTGCATTTAAGTCGAATGTGTTTAGTACTCCCACAAAAAACATGTTGGGCGTAAACGTAAAGGCACCCTTAAAATCTAAATTCCCAATTGGAGTATTTACAGATGGCGCATTTACTTCGAGTAACCTAAAGCAAGGTACATTAGAAGTATATGCCGACTTGGGTATATACCTACCAATAATTGCAGATATTTTTGAAGTGTATTTCCCAGTATTTTCAACTTATGATTACAACACACCAGATAAATACGGAGATAAAATCAGGTTCATATTAGATTTCCAAGCTATACAACCATTAGGCTTGAGAAGGAAGTTGCAGCTACTGTAGGGCGTATTGAGTAGTGAGTAGTGGGTAGTGAGTATTGAGAAATTATATAATTAAACAATTTCTCACTACTCGATTCTCGCTACCCGATACTCGATACTCAGAAACCTGTTCTACCATTCCCTACATTCCTAGCATATTTATCCAAATGCAAAAAAGCCCCATTTCGTGCTTAAAATTTGGTATTTTTGCATCCTTATTACAAACACAATGAACGTACAAGAAGTATTAAACAGATTAGGAATTAAAGATATTAATCAAGGTGCCTCAACAGGTTATACTTGGTTTAATACAACAGGTGATATTATTGAATCGTATTCGCCAGTGGATGGTAAATTAATTGCTAAAGTTGCGCAAGGAACTGCAGATGATTATGAAACCATCATCAATAAAGCTCAAAAAGCATTTATCAATTGGAGAATGATGCCAGCCCCAAAGCGTGGCGAAATTGTTCGTCAGATGGGTAACGCTTTACGTGATGCGAAAGAAGATTTAGGATACTTAGTTTCTTACGAAATGGGTAAGAGCTACCAAGAAGGTTTAGGCGAAGTGCAAGAAATGATCGACATTTGCGATTTCGCAGTAGGTTTATCGCGTCAGTTAAACGGTTCTACTTTGCATAGCGAACGTCCGAAACATAGAATGTATGATCAATACCATCCTCTAGGAATTGTAGGTGTAATTTCTGCATTCAACTTTCCAGTAGCTGTATGGTCGTGGAACGCAATGTTAGCCATGATTTGCGGAGATGTGGTAGTTTGGAAACCTAGCTCTAAAGTTATGCTTTGTGCTATTGCCACTCAAAATATTATTGCAAAAGTGTTGAAAGAAAATGATGTAGAAGAAGGGGTGTTAAACCTAATTGCTGCAGGTTCTAAATATGTAGGTGATAATTTCTTAGCTGATAAACGTGTACCATTAATTTCTGCAACAGGTTCTACTCGCGTAGGTAAACGTGTTGGAAGTATTGTTGGTGAGCGCTTAGGCAGAAGCTTATTAGAATTAGGTGGAAACAATGCCATCATTATTTCTGAACATGCCGATTTAGATATGGCTTTACGCGCTGTAGTGTTTGGTGCAGTGGGTACTGCTGGGCAACGTTGTACTTCTACTCGTCGTTTAATTATAAAAGACAGTATTTACGAAGCGTTTAAAGAAAAATTAGTAAAAGCATACGCACAAATTACAATTGGAAATCCATTAGATACTAAAAACTTAGTTGGACCACTTATCGATACAGATGCAGTGAAAAGCTTTGTCAATGCTATAGAAGCCGTGAAAAAAGAAGGTGGAAACATTGTCTACGGTGGTGAGGTGTTAAGTGGAGCAGGATACGAATCTGGATGTTATGTTCGCCCTTGTATTGCAGAAGCTAAAAACAGTTTCCATATTGTACAAGAAGAAACATTTGCTCCTATCTTATACTTGATGAAGTATTCAACTATTGAAGAAGCAATGCAAATTCATAATGATGTTCCTCAAGGATTATCATCAGCAATTTTCTCTCAAAATATTTTAGAAACAGAACGTTTCCTTTCACATGAAGGATCGGATTGTGGTATTGCTAACGTAAACATCGGAACTTCTGGTGCTGAAATTGGTGGTGCATTCGGTGGGGAAAAAGAAACTGGTGGTGGTAGAGAATCAGGATCTGATGCATGGAAAGTGTATATGCGCCGTCAAACAAATACAATCAACTTCAGTACTGAGATGCCATTGGCACAAGGGATAAAGTTCGATTTTTAACTGAGTAGCGGGTATTGGGAAATTAAATAATTTCTCAATACTCAATAATAATTTCTCAATACTCAATACTAGCTACTCCAAACTTTATACGATTCTTCCGCTTGCGCTTGCAGCATTTCCAAACCATTTTTAGTTTTAGCTCCGCGTTCGCGCATTTCTTTTAAAAACAAGGTTTCTTCTGGATTATAAATTAAGTCGAATGCTCGATGCTTCGAACTTATTGCTCCCATTGGAATTGGAGGCATTTCATTTACATTCGGCGATGTACCTACTGGAGTAGTTTGTACGATTAACTGTATAGATGAAATTAATTCATCATTCAAATCTTCAAAAGAAAGTACTCCTTCCGATGTAGTTCTATTTACAATTTGATATTCGATACCAATTCTATTCAATACATATTTCACTGCTTTTGCAGCTCCACCATTACCTATAATTAATGCCTTCTTCATTGTTGGTGAAGCCATACCCAGTAACGATTTTGCGAATCCCCAAGCATCGGTATTATATCCAATTAATTTCCCATCGATAAATTTTATAGTGTTTACAGCACCCACTGCTTGTGCAGTTTCATCGAGTTCGGTCAAATATGGTATTATACTTTCTTTATATGGAATAGTAACATTCAGCCCTTTTAAATTCTGAATAGATTCTATTAGCGCAGGGAATTCTTCGATAGATGTTAAAGGGTAATTTTGATATTCGGCATCTAGGATATTCTCTCGATCAAACTTCTTTTCGAAATATGATTTCGAAAAAGAATGAGCAAGAGGATATCCTATAAGTCCGAATTTTCTCATGATAGAAATTATAAATTTCCAACCATACTTTCTGGGCGAACCCATTCATCAAATTGAGCATCGGTTAATAATCCTAACTCAATTGCAGCTTCTTTCAATGTCTTATTTTCTTTGTGTGCTTTCTTCGCAATTTTCGCAGCATTATCATATCCGATATGTGTATTTAAAGCGGTAACAAGCATTAATGAATTATCTAAATTTTTCTTAATGTCTGTATAATTTGGTTGTATACCAACTGCGCAATTCAAATCGAATGATACACAAGCATCACCAATTAAACGAGCTGAATGTAATACATTCGCAGCGATTAAAGGTTTAAATACGTTTAATTCGAAATGGCCAGTTGCACCACCAAATGATACAGCTACATCATTACCAACAACTTGTGCACATACCATCGTTAAAGCTTCTGGTTGAGTAGGATTTACTTTACCTGGCATGATTGAAGAACCTGGTTCGTTATCAGGTATAATAATTTCACCGATACCACAACGAGGACCAGAACTTAACATACGAATATCATTCGCTATTTTCATTAAGGCAACAGCTGAACGTTTTAGTGCACCTGATAATTCTACCATGGCATCGTGTGCTGCTAATGCTTCAAATTTATTAGGAGCTGTTACGAATGGATGTCCTGATAATTCTGCAATTTTCTTAGCAACTAATTCTGCATATCCTTTTGGAGCGTTTAATCCAGTACCCACTGCAGTACCTCCCAATGCTAACTCTTTCACCATTTCTAATGCATTGTTTAATGCACGAACTGAGTTAGTAATTTGTTGAACATATCCTGAGAATTCTTGACCAAGTGTAAGCGGAGTAGCATCCATAAAATGCGTACGACCAATCTTTACAATGTTCATGTATTCTTTTGCTTTTTTATCTAAAGTATCTCTCAACTGTAACATACCAGGAATAGTAATTTCTACGACTTGCTTGTATGCTGCAATATGCATTGCTGTTGGGTATGTATCGTTAGACGATTGAGATTTGTTTACATCATCATTCGGGTGAAGAACTTTTTTCTCATCTAATAGTGAACCACCTGTTAATACGTGACCACGATTAGCAACAACTTCATTTACGTTCATATTACTTTGCGTACCAGAACCTGTTTGCCATATCACTAAAGGAAACTCATTATCTAATTTTCCTTCTAAAATTTCATCACAAACCTTACCAATAAGTTCAGCCTTTTCTGCTGCTAAAACTCCTAAATCTTGATTCGTTAAAGCTGCAGCTTTCTTCAGAATTGCAAACGCACGAATGATCTCGATTGGCATTTTATCACCCGGACCACCAATTTTAAAGTTTTGTAAAGAGCGTTGCGTTTGAGCCGCCCAATATTTTTCAGCAGGTACTTTTACTTCACCTAAGCTGTCTTTTTCGATACGAAATTCCATGATTGTTTAATTTAACGCCGCAAATTTACGAAATTTTTAAGCTATTTTTATAGATATAGACACAAGCAAATTGCTTGTTAATCAAAGTATTCCATAGATTTTTCATAAATGTGGATAAATCGACACCACAGAGATGCTACTAGGAGTTTAACTTTGAGGTATAATATTGTATAAATTTCAAATCAACATAAACATGAAAAAATTATTATCTCCATTAATTATTCTTACCACAATAATATTAATGGCATCGTGTGTAGTGCCTAAAAAGAAATTTTTAGCCATGCAACATGAGCGTGATTCTCTTCAAAATGGATTGAACATTGCGAACATCAAAATTGATAGTTTAACAAAAGCTTTAGTATTACACAGAGATACTATTAATGATCTTCGTTCACAAGTAGCTTCACTTACTTCGAAATTAAATTCTTTGCAAGATCAGTATAATACTTTATCAGATAACTATAAACAACTTCGTGCGAATAGTACTGATGAGATTAAAAAATTGATTAAAGATTTAGAAACTGCTCAAGCAAACTTAGCTGCTCGTGAAAAACGTTTGCAAGAAGTGGAAGATGCTATGGCGCGTAGAGATGCTGCTGTTAAAGCATTACGCGATAAATTACAACAAGCATTATTAGGCTTTAACAAGAGTGGTTTAGCTGTAAACATTAAAGATGGTAAAGTATATGTTTCTTTAACAGATAAATTATTGTTTAGCTCTGGAAGTATTGAAATTGATGATCGCGGTAAAGAAGCGCTAACTGAATTAGCTAAAGTTTTACAAACGCAAAACGATATCAATATTTTAGTAGAAGGTCATACTGATAATATGAAAGTTAGTAACCTTGGGCAGATTAAAGACAATTGGGATTTAAGTGTATCGCGTTCTACTGCTGTAGTTCGATTCTTAACGGAAACACAAAAATTAGATCCATTGAGAGTTACTGCATCTGGTCGTGGTGAAATTATGCCAGTAGAAAAACTAAATACAGCAGAAGCACGTAGTCGCAACCGTCGTATTGAAATTATCCTAACACCGAAGTTGGATGTGTTGTATAATTTATTGAATGAAGATATTAAGTAAAATCACACTAGGTTAAGCTCGAGGACAGTTACTCGATTCAACAATATTATAAAAAGTCGAGGTGAAAACTTCGACTTTTTTTGTGATATGTTTTTAAATTTAAAAATATTCATCCTGGGGAAATTCTAAAAGGTAATCGTAGAATTACCGCAGATACAGCAATACGTTTAGCAATATTCTTTGGCAATTCGCCAAAATTTTGGTTGGGGCTTCAATACGACTATGATATTGAGGAAGAGACTCGTAACAAGAAAAAAGAGTTCAATACAATTTCTAAATTCCACCACAATGCTGCTTAAGCATCTAGCAAATTCTTTGAATAAAAAATAGATTAAATTATTTTGTAATCTAAAACGGACTTATAAAATCTGCAAACAAAGGTAATTCTTTGTCTTTATCTGAAACAAACAATCCTTCAACTTTCCAATCAATTCCTAATGCTGGATCGTTGAAACGAACTCCTCCCTCAGAATCTTTATGATAATAATTTGTGCATTTATAACAGAAAATGGTATTGTCTTCTAAGGTTGAAAAACCATGTGCAAAGCCTGGTGGTATAAAAAATTGAGTTTGATTCTCAGCATTTAATTCTAAAGCATAATACTGACCATAAGTAGCTGAACCTTTCCTAATGTCTAAAGCAACATCTAACACTGCTCCTTGTACAACTCTCACTAATTTGCCTTGATCGTAAGGTGCTTTTTGAAAATGTAAGCCTCTGATTGTACCACGTTGCGATAATGATTGATTATCCTGAACAAAATTTAAATCAATATTTAATTTTGAAAAAATATCTTCTCTAAAACTTTCGAAAAAATATCCTCTTTCATCTCTCCAAATTTTAGGCTGAAGAATTAATAGACCTTCTATATGGGTTTTAGTAACTTCCATTATTCAATAACATCTAAAATGGTACGGAATGCTAAATATTTATTAGCGAATAATCGATCCACATCTGCTCTTAGTGATGGTGCATGGTTTGCAAGATAATCAGCTAAAATTTCATCACTTTCTGCAAAGTATTGAAAAGAATATGTGTTACCATCCTGAACAGGATCCTTCAGCTTCATCATCTTATGCATCACGAAACAGCCTGTATTCATTACATCTGGCACGTGTACTGTTCTCATCCAATGTAACCATTCTGCATGTACTTCATCGGCTACATTTATTGTAACACTATATAAAACCATATTTAATTTTTTTACAAATTTATAAAATAAATCAACTTCCTCTCAATAATCTGAATCGCTTTCGAGCATCAACAATATATAGACTTCCAGGGAAGTCTTCTATCAATTGTTGATATGCTTTCATTGCTAATTCAGAGTTTTTAATTTTATTATCATAAATATCTGCAGTAGTAAATAAGGCATCATCTGCCCAAATTCCATCTTTATATTTATCAATAATAATTTTATAGAAATCAATTGCTTTCGAATAATGTTGTTGATTCAACTCCATACTTGCTTTAAGCCATAGTATGTCATCATCTAAATCATTTTCAGGAAATAACAAATCAATCGAATCTAATTTAACAATTGCTTTTTCGTATTGATGTTGGTAAATCAATAAATCTGCATTTGCATAAAGCCTAAGTGCTTGCTGATTGCTATCCACATTTTCATTATCGGAAATCAATAAACTCAAATTCAATGCATCGTTTGCAATAAGTTGTGATGTACTAGCTTTTAATATATCTAACTGGGCTTTCGACCAATCGAATTCTCCAGCATAATAAGATAATCTAGCATTTCTATATTTAGCCATCTGTCCCAAAGGCTCGTCTTTATAGGCTTTGTCGACTTGCCCATAAAGTAAAGCAGCTTCCCATATTTCCCCGCTGAATAGATAATAGTCGCCTAAATCTAATTTACATTGAGCCAGGAAAGAAGTAATACCGAATCGATTATCTATAATTTTTTGTAAGATTCTAATCGCTTCCGGAGATTTATTCAAATACAAGGCCAACAATTCAGCATACTCTCTCATAGATTCAGCGGTATTTGATTGTTCACCTAAATCTTTGAAATATGCTTTATAATCATTTTCAAGAATGATTAAATCAGCTTGTGTATAAACACTTGTAGTAATTTTATCTTTTTGAGTACTTAATAAAAGCTGACGAGATGGCAAATAGAATGGCAAAGTACTTCCTTTATCTACTACTGCTTTGAATGATTTTATAGCAACATCATATTGTTTATTGCTCTTACAATAATTGCCTAACGAATAAAGCCTTCTACCATCTTCATTCATACGTTTGTCTAATGCTAAACTTTGCATATAAGCAGCATCAAAATTTTGTTGTTGAATGAAAGTCCAGATAAGTAATTCAGAATAAAACTCCTGATCAGGAAACTTCTGTAAGCGTTGAATTAACACATTCTTCAACATGTCGTAATCCTTAGCTTCGTTAAAATAATCCTGAAAAGTTTGTTGTATTTGATCTACATCATATGCATTTTGTTCGAATAAATTTAATTGCTCTTCAATTATACCTTGCTTGTTATTTTGTAGACTATAAATTTTAGATGCATCTACGCTCATTAAAGATGGATTGTTCGTTAATTTTCTTGCTTTAAAAATCACTCTTAATCCCTCATTATATAGTTGTGCTTCTGTAAATTTCGTGCATACATCAACCACTTGCATCAAATCGGGTTGAACTCTTTTTATCGCTTCTTCGTAATATTTTCTAGCTTTACTGGTGTCACCTTGCATATCATGTAGCAATCCTAAATCGACATAATTGCTTGGATAATTATCAGATTTCTTGATAGTGCGTTTCACTAACTTTTCTGCTTCATTGTATTTTTTCTGAATAACTAAGCATTGAAAATATTTCGTATAGTATTCGGTGTTAAGCGGATCTTGTTGATTTAGCTTAATATAGATAGTTTCTGCCTTATCATATTCGCCTTTTTTAAAGTACTCATTAGCCAAACTTTCGTTATTCGAACGTTGAGCTAAAAGGGTAATACTGCTCAGCAAGAAAGTAAGAAATATTGCGCTAAATTTTTTCATAATTTAAAAGCTAAAAATATCGAATATTTTTTATAATTATACCATAACGTTGAACGGGTAAAAATGGTGTTACAGCCCAAGTAAATAGGGCATTAGAGGGAATATTTTATTAAATTCGAATCTATTTTGAACATTTTGAAACGATATTGCTATTATATCCTATTGCTTTTTACTCTTTTGTCTGCGTGTAAAAGGGCTGAAAAGGAGTATGTTAAAATTCCTTTGGAGGATTTCTTCAGAAATCCAGAGAAGAGTCGTATGCAAATATCTCCAAATGGTGAGTTTGTTTCTTATGTTAAAAACTATAAAAATCGTGCTAATATCTTCTGTGAAAATTTAAGCACTGGATTAGTTACTCAATTAACTTTCGATACTACTCGTGGAATTTCTAATTATGTATGGGTGAATAATAAGCAATTGCTTTATTTATTAGATATTGATGGAAATGAAACATTTCATCTATTCTCCATTAATAATGATGGTAAAAATAAAGTTGATTTAACTCCATTTGATAATATTCAAATGAATTTTATCGATATCGCTCCTCAAAAAGGTGATGAAATTTACATCTGCTTAAATAAGCGTAATCCTGAAATATTCGATTTATATAAACTGAATTACAATACTGGTGCACTGAAAATGGTGGACGAAAACCCTGGAAATATTACTGAGTGGAGTGTTGATCTAGATGGACAAATTCGATTAGCAGTAAGTACTGATGGAGTAAACGAAAAGGTTTTATATAAAAAAACTACCTCATCAGCCTATAAAGAAGTATTAAGCATAAATTTTAAAGAAACTTTTTACCCTTTGTCTTTTACCAAAGATGGGCATAGTATTTATGCTTTATCAAACATCAATAGAGATAAAGTTGCCTTAGTTGTATTTGATTTAGATTTAGGTAAGGAAACAAAAATAATTTACCAAGCAATAGATGCAGATATAAATGATGTGGCAATTTCCTATACATCACATTTGCCAATATATGCAAGCTATAGAGCAGGAAGATTGAAAACACATTTCTTCGATCATACATTAGAAAATATTGAATCTGTTGCTAAGAAAATTGATGCTAATAGCAATTTCAGTATTATTAACAACACTACTGACGATAAAAAATATTTACTGAAGCTTTACAGTGATAAAAATTCTGGAAGATATTTTACATATAATGTCGAAACAGAAGAAATGAAAGAAATTGGTAAAACTTCTCCTTGGTTGAAAGAAGATAATCTGGCAGAAACAAATTCTTTTGAATTCAAAACCAGAGATGGGCTAACAGTACAAGCATACTTAACACTTCCAAATGAAAAACAAGATAAATACCCCCTGTTAGTAATTGCACATCAACATTTATGGCAAAGAACAAATTGGGCATTTAATCCAGAGGTACAATTCTTTGCAAATCGCGGATATGCTGTATTGCGAGTAAACCATAGAGGTGTAGAAGGTTTTGGTAAAAATTTCCACGAGGCAGGGTTTAAAGAAATTGGAGCTAAAATGCAAGATGATTACACAGATGCAGTATATTATTTAATAAAAAAAGGTATTATAGATACTTCAAGAATTGGAATATACGGTGTGAGTTTCGGAGGTTACTTTGCTCTAAACGGTTTGGTTCGCGATTCAGGACTATATAAATGTGCTGCTTCATATTCTGGTTTCACAAATCTATTTTCATACTTAAAAGAATTTCCTCCTTATTACAATCAATTCATTGAAATGATGTACGAGATGATTGGAAACCCCGAAACAGATGCTGATCATCTAAAAGAATGTTCTCCTGCTTTTCATACTGATAAAATGAAGTCTCCAATTTTTATAGCACACGGAGAAAAAGATCGAAGAAGTAGTGTTGAAGAAATAAATCTTTTCGTAAAAAATTTAAAGAACGAGAAAGTTCGCGTGAATTATTTACTTGTTCCCGACGAAGGACATGTATTTAGAAAAGAGGAAAATAAAATTAATTTATATAGAGAATTAGAAATGTTCTTCGATGAAAATTTAATGAATAGGAAATGAGTCAGGTTCAAAAAAATTCTTATCGAAAAAACTACGCCTTAATACCAATTTTCATTGTTGTATTGACAATTACATTTTTTATTGCATTATTTTTCGGATATAAATTCACTCAGAAGGTAATAGAATCGCAGTTTGTGACTGATAAAGTTGAAGTATTAGAAGATGCTTTAAAACCATACAACGATTTTATATTCACGAAGATTCCCCAGATTTCTTTATACCAAGGCTACTTAGATTCTGTTTCGATGATTAGCTTATCGAATAATTATTTTAAGAATTATGCCATGATAAAGAGTATCACCTTCTATGATATAGAGGTTGGTAATCTACCTATACTTGATGGCTTTCGTCAAGATAAATTTTCTATCGGAGTAAAATCTGTTTATAACATAGACTATATAAACAACAAGCCTGAAGTTAATTTAATATTCAAGAAAAATGTGTCGGGTGAGTTTACTGGTAAAGATGCTAATGATTTCAGCAAAGCTGTTATAAAATTCGCCGACTATATTAATCATTTCGATTCTACAAAAGAGATTAGTCCTGATGTTGTATTTAAAGTATTTTATTCATTTAACGATAAACAAGTAAGTTTTATCAACGTTCCGAGGAATGCTGATTTAAGGGTTTATAGTGGATTGATTAATGATGAAATCAACACAAACATGGCATACGATCAGGACATGTTGACTTTCCATTTGGACCCAAGTAAATTATCCATTATCAATAATAATCCGAATTTATACGAAAACATTTTAATCAGACCAGTAACATTCGATTCGTTATTAAATGATAGAAATTATTTCACCACAGGCATTGCATTACCTGGAGCATTTTCAGATTATCAATTGTATTTTGTTTCGTCGAAAGCATTTGTAAATAAAAGAATAGGAATGCTCTTTACTCCAATAGCTATTGGTATTATGGCGGTATACCTCATTATGCTTTTCATTGCAATTTTGATTTATCGAAACTTAAATATTAATGCAAAATTATTCAAACTTCAATACGATTTCGTAAATAACCTTACGCATGAGTTTAAAACACCTGTGAGTGTAATTAAGATTGCAGCAAATAATATTAAAACGCAACAAGTATTAAACGAGCGCGATAAAGAATTATACGGAAGAATATTAGACGAAGAGGCAGATAAATTGAACGACTTGTTGAACAAACTTTTATCCTTAACTCAATTAGAGAATAGAAGTTTAATCATAAAGAAAGAAAAAATAGATTTATATGATTTCTGTAGAGATATCGTAGATGCATATCAAATTAAATATCCTGATTTTAATATTGAATATTCAGTTCAAAATATATTATACTATGATGGAGATAGAGTTTTGTTATTTAGTTTGTTCCAAAACTTAATAGATAATGCTTATAAATACTCACCTATAGAGAAAAAGTACTTACAAATAAAAGTGAGACGAATAAAAGATGAATTGGTAATTACTTTCACAGATAAAGGTATTGGTATACCCAAAAATGAGATGGAGAATGTGTTCAATAAATTTTATAGAATCGAAAATCAGTTTAACCAGCAAGGTAGTGTGGGCATAGGTTTGGCATTCTGTAAGGAAGTAGTTAAATTTATGAAAGGGGATATTTCTGTAAAGAGTGAATTAGGACATGGTTCTGAGTTCAAAATAATTTTGCCGATAGATTAAACATAATAAGCTTGTTACAAAAACATATTGATTTGTATAATAGCTTTGCAACATAAAACCAAAACGATGGAAAAGCACCAAGTTAAAATTGCAATTGTAGAAGACGATGCTAACTTAAGACTATTAGTTAGTCAGAGAATTGCTTCAGAAGGATACCAAGTGTTAGAAGCTGCAGATGGAACTAGCGGGGAAGAGCTTATCTTAAGAGAGCAACCACATATTGTTTTATTAGATTGGATGCTTCCAGGTAAAACAGGAAATGAAGTATGTACAGCGGTTCGTGAAAAAGATTTTACTGGAATTGTAATAATGATTACAGCGAAGGCGCAAGACGTTGATAAAATAGATGCTTATAATTTTGGAGTAAGCGATTACATTACAAAGCCATTCAACATGGAGGTGTTAATGGCATTGCTAGAAAATAAAGTGAAATTTATTGTCAACTCCGATAAGCCCGATATTATTAAGTTCGCAAACATGGAGCATCACCCAAGCACGCATATGTTGATGCGCGATGGCAAAAAAGTAGAGCTTACCATTTTAGAAAATAGAATTTTATTATACTTCTTAAAAAATCAAAACAAGGTAATTAACCGCGATGAGTTGATGATGGTTGTATGGGGTTATAACTCCGATGTAAATACACGTACATTGGATATGCATATCGTTCGCTTACGTAAGAAAATAGAAAACAACCCAGAACACCCGATGTTGTTGCAAACCGTAAGAGGTGTGGGATATAAATTTGTGTTGGAGTAGGATAAGTAGCCAGTATTGAGTAATGAGATAATTTAATATTTAGGGATATCTATTCATATCCCCAAACACGTATTTGCTTTAATGCCTTCTCAAACCTTGCCACTCCTATACCATCAACAACAAAATATTTAGCATATTTTTCTTCCATTAAACGTATGTACCATTCCATAAAGTAAGCGCGTTCGTTCGGAAAATTTCTCAAAGGATCATCTTGCCAAGGTAAGTCGTCTTTCATTACTAAATATAAATCGTAATGTCGAGTTTGGTATTCTTGTTCTACTTCAGGTGGGCAAAATCCGAACACGTGTTCGCACCATACTTTTACGGTAATGATGGTAGTGTCGCAAAATAAATAAGGATGATTATTTTCGAGTGCTTCTTGTTCAGTTTTATGTTCTAAAGCTAACTGACCGTGAAACATATTGAGTTCATCTTCAACAGTACATTCTCTATCTAAGTTTGCGCAATATTCTCGTGCATACTCGGGTACCCACAAACATTTGAAATGCTTGGCAAGGTAGGCAGCCATTTCCGACTTCCCTGTAGATTCAGGACCAATGATGGCTATTTTAAGCATGTAATAGTTTCTTCCATTCGCGTAAACCTAATATGGCTAAGGCTATCAGTATAGTATAAAGCACAGCCGTTAGATACGCTTCTTTATAAATATACAAAACGATGTACGATATATTAATAACTATCCAGAAATACCAATTTTCTAAATACATTTTTGCTGATAAAATTGATGCTACAATACTTGCGCTAAACAATATACTATCGTATTCCGCATAAGTAGCATCCGAAAATTTCGTTAAAATTTTAGCGATAAATATTCCAGAAAATGAAATGAGTAAAAGCAATCCAGTAATGTTTTTTATTGCTAATCGATGTACAACAAATGCTTGTTTATTCGCCATAGATTTCTTCCAATTTATCCATGCGAAAATGGAAGTTGCCACAAAGAAAAATTGCAAAATAGAGTCGGCGTAAAGTTTTATCTCGAAGAAAAAATAAGCATAGGCCAACGAACTAATAATGAGTGTTGGCCATGCTATAATATTTTTTTTAGCAGTTAAATAAATTCCAAGAACAGCTGTTACAAACCCAATGATTTCTATAGCGTTCATCGAAATATTATTTACTTAAATACATCGATTTCTCTTTGTATAACTGGCGGAAATATGGATCTTCTAAATCTTTAATGAATCGAATTGCCTCTCCAGTAGATCTCATTTCAGGACCTAATTCTTTTTTCACTTCAGGGAATTTATGGAAAGAGAAAACAGGTTCTTTAATAGCATAACCTGAAAGCTTACGTTCAATCGTAAAATCTTTAAGAGTATTTGCTCCCATCATAACTTTAGCAGCGATATTGATATAAGGAACATCGTATGCTTTTGCAATAAATGGAACAGTTCGAGATGCTCTTGGATTTGCTTCAATTACATATACATCTTCATTTTTTATTGCGAATTGTATATTAAGTAAACCTAGTACATTCAATGCTTTCGCAAGTTTAACGGTATATTCTTCCATTAAGCTAATCACTTTTGGCGATAAAGAAAAAGGAGGAAGAACTGCACTTGAATCTCCAGAGTGAATACCTGCAGGTTCTATATGTTCCATCAATCCTACGATATGAACATCAGTTCCATCGCTAATCGAATCCGATTCTGCTTCTTCAGCTCTGTCTAAGAAATGATCAATCAATATTCTATTTCCAGGAATATCTCGTAATAATTTTACTACTGCTTTTTCTAATTCTTCGTCGTTAATTACAATGCTCATTCCTTGTCCACCTAATACATAACTAGGGCGAACTAAAACTGGATAACCAACTTCGTTAGCAACTTTCAATGCTTCTTCAGCTGTTTCAGCAACTCCATATTTCGGATAAGGAATTCCTAAGTCGTGAAGTAAGTCTGAGAATCTACCGCGATCTTCTGCGATGTCCATATTCTCATATGTTGTACCGATAATTTTAATTCCATTACGATGTAAATCTTCAGCCATTTTCAAAGCAGTTTGCCCACCTAACTGTACAATTACACCTTCTGGTTTTTCTAAATCGATAATCTCTCTAACATGTTCCCAAAATACTGGTTCGAAATATAATTTATCAGCCATGTTAAAGTCGGTAGAAACAGTTTCAGGATTACAGTTAATCATTATAGCTTCATAACCCGATTCTTTAGCGGCCATTAAACCGTGTACACAAGAATAGTCGAATTCTATCCCTTGGCCAATTCTGTTAGGACCAGAACCTAGTACAATAATTTTTTTCTTGTTCGAAACTTTAGATTCATTTTCACCTTCAAACGTTGAGTAGAAATATGGAGTTTGAGCAGGGAATTCCGCTGCGCAAGTATCAACCATTTTATAAACTCTACGCATTCCTAAAGATTTTCTTTTCTCGTAAACTTCATCTTCACTTACACCAAGTAAGTATGCGATTTGTAAATCTGAAAATCCTTTTTGTTTCGCATTGAATAAAACTTCTGTAGGAATATTATTTAGTGAATAGCGTTTTACTTCTAATTCAATATTTACAAGTTCATTAATTTGCATTAAAAACCAACGATCAATTTTCGTTACTTTTTGAACAGAGGTAACAGGAACACCTAAACTTAAAGCATCGCGTACATGGAACAAACGATCCCAGCTCGCATTTTCCATGCCTTTCATAATTTCTTCTAAGTTTCTGCTTTGCTTACCATCTGCACCTAAACCAATTCTATTGATTTCTAAGGATTGACAAGCTTTTTGTAAAGCTTCGCTAAAACTTCTACCGATAGCCATTACTTCGCCAACCGATTTCATTTGTAATCCTAATGTGCGGTCAGCTCCTTTAAATTTATCGAAGTTCCATCTAGGGATTTTTACGATAACATAATCTAAAGAAGGTTCGAAGTATGCTGAAGTAGTTTTAGTGATTTGATTTTCGATTTCATCTAAGTTATAACCAATAGCCAACTTAGCAGCAATCTTCGCGATTGGATAACCAGTAGCTTTCGAAGCTAAGGCTGAAGATCTAGATACTCGCGGATTAATTTCGATTGCTATGATTTCTTCATTCTCAGGATTTACAGAGAATTGAACGTTACAACCTCCAGCGAAATCACCAATAGAGCGCATCATTTTAATAGCTTGATTACGCATTTCTTGGTAACAACGATCAGATAAAGTCATGGCTGGTGCAACTGTTATAGAATCACCAGTATGAATACCCATTGGGTCGAAGTTTTCTATAGAACAGATAATAATAATGTTGTCATTATTATCTCGAAGTAATTCTAATTCGTATTCTTTCCAACCTAATACTGCTTGTTCAACAAGAACTTCGTGAGTTGGAGATGCTTGTAAACCATGGTTTAAAGCTGCGTCAATTTCGTCTTTACTATGTACGAAACCACCTCCGTAACCACCTAATGTATAAGAAGGACGGATTACCAAGGGGTATCCAATTTCTTGAGCTGCTTCTTTTCCTTCTAAGTAAGAGTTTGCAATTTTAGAATTGGCAATTCCAACGCCAATTTCAATCATCAATTTTCTAAACTCTTCTCGGTTTTCTGTTTTTTCAATGGCATCTATTGCCACCCCTTTTATAACGACACCATATTTTTTCCAAATTCCACGCTCGTCCGCTTCTTTAGCAAGATTTAGGGCAGTTTGTCCACCCATGGTAGGAATTACAGCATCAATTTTACGTTCTTGTAAAATTTGCTCAATAGATTCGCAGGTTAAGGGTAACAAATAAACATGGTCAGCAATAACCTTATCGGTCATAATTGTAGCTGGATTCGAATTGATAATGGAAACCTCAATACCCTCTTCTTTAAGAGATAAGGCTGCTTGAGAGCCAGAATAGTCGAATTCGCAGGCTTGTCCGATGATAATTGGACCTGAACCGATAATTAATACTGATTTTATGGATTGATCTTTTGGCATAATAGGAAGGCTATCTATAAATTGGCCAAAGGTATTCTTTTTTTCTAAATGTCGAAAGGCCGAATGCTCGAATTATAGAAAATACTATGAAATAATTTTATAGATGTCACGATAATTTCTTCCTAGTCCGTCATAGTCAAGTCCATAGCCCAAAACAAATGCCTTAGGAATTTCGAAACCAATATATTTAATGTCAATTGGACTTTTTAAGGCTTCGGGCTTAAATAATAAACTACATATCGCTACAGAAGCAGGTTGAAATGCTTTAATTTCATTCAATAAGAAATATAAAGTAGTACCCGTATCAACAATATCTTCAATAAAAATAACATGCTTACCTTTAATCTCATTTGTAAATGGAAGTTGGAATTCGATTTTCCCAGTACTCTCCATCCCATGATATGATTTACATTTTACAGATTGCAGTGTGCAAGGAGTATTTATGTTCAATAATAAATCTGAAGTAAAAAATAATGCACCATTCAACACAGTTACGAAGCAAACTTCTTTATCGTGATAATCAGATGTAATTTGAGAAGCTAATTCTACAATTCTACTTTGAATTTCATCCGACGAAATATAGCGTTCGAATTTTTTATCATTTACTATTATGCTGGACATGTACTTAAATTTTTATAAAATTAAATTGTAGAATAGAACGCTTAAAGAAAGAATTGTTGCATTTATGCAGGATTTTATAAAATCCTTAATAAGTGCGGTAAATTGGTGGCACGACTTAAGTCGTGCCACCAATATTAGTTCCTATTTTAAAACCATAAAAAAAGCCCCAAATAAATTGGGGCTTCAAATCTTTTTATACTTATTATATTGCTTTTTTCTCTTCTCCTGCTTGTGGCACTAACACACCGATAGCTTCGAATGATAAAGAGCTTTTGTCTTCTTTAATAGCATCGATTTCTTCTTTAGAAGCACCGCCATCTTCTGCATAATGTTTTTGGTCAGCTACCGAAATAGTTTCGAATTTTGCTGTTCCTTGGAAGATTACTTCTTTTCCAACCATTAATTCTTTATCAGCTGGTACAAAGAATCCGTAATCTTTAAATGTTACACGCATCATTTCACCATTACCTAAATCAACTTGCATCCAGCATCCTTTTTTAACACATACATCCGATACTTTACCTTTAATTTTTGCATCGAATGTTGGAGCATTACCCATCTCAGCAACTAATGATGTTGCATCCATCGCACTATCAGGAGTAATTACTTCGCCATAAGCGTCAAATTTACCCATTGCCGATTCTACTACTGTAGAGTCAGTACTTGTACTTTTTTGAGGCTCGTTAGAACATGCTGCTAATACAGAAGCTGCTGCTAACATTAAGAAAATTTTTCTCATTTTATCTAGTCTGTTGTTTGCTGCAAATATAGTGAATGCAATACTCAAAAACGAAATATACTCGTCTGAATTAAAGATACCTATCCAAATAATTGTTGGAATAATTCCTCAAGTTTACTTAATGGAACTATTTCGATATTATATTTTTTAGTGTCTAAGCCTTTGATTGCATACCTAGAAACAAATATTTTTTCAAATCCCAATCGTTCTGCTTCAGATATTCTTTGCTCAATTCTGTTTACAGTACGTATTTCACCTGATAGCCCTACCTCTGCCGCAAAGCAATGTTTGCTCGATACTGCCAAATCCTCATGAGAAGAAATAATGGCACTTACTACCCCTAAATCGATTGCTGGATCCTCTACTTTAATCCCCCCAGTTATGTTTAAGAAAACATCTTTTACTCCCAATCTAAAGCCACATCGCTTTTCTAAAACAGCTAACAACATATTCATCCTTCGCGTGTCAAACCCTGTTGCCGATCGTTGTGGTGTACCATATGCTGAAACACTTACCAAAGCTTGTGCTTCAATTAACATTGGTCGCATCCCCTCTATCGTAACTGAAATAGCTATCCCACTTAATTCCTCATCTCTTTGAGATATTAATATTTCTGATGGATTAGAAACTTCTCTCAATCCACTTCCTCTCATTTCATAAATTCCCAATTCACTCGTAGAGCCAAATCGGTTTTTTATAGATCTTAAAATTCTATAGGTATGATGTCTGTCGCCTTCGAATTGAAGCACTGTATCTACCATGTGTTCTAAAATTTTTGGACCAGCAATTGATCCATCTTTAGTAATATGACCAACTAAAAAAACTGGAGTATTTGTTTCTTTAGCAAAACGAAGTAATTCTGCTGTGCACTCTCGTATCTGTGAAACACTACCTGGCGTTGATTCTATATGAGATGAGTATAATGTTTGTATAGAATCTACAATCACTAATTGTGGTTGAAGTTCTTCAATTTGTTTAAAAATATTTTGTGTTGATGTTTCCGTTAGAATAAAACAATTTGGAAATTCACTTTTCTGCATACGCATCGCACGCATTTTTATTTGTTGCTCACTCTCTTCTCCAGAGATGTATAATATTTTCTGGTTTTTAAGTTGAAGTGCAACTTGTAATAATAAAGTTGATTTACCAATTCCTGGCTCACCTCCAATTAAAACTATAGAACCTGGTACAATTCCCCCACCTAAAACTCTGTTTAACTCTTCATCGTGTGCATTAATTCTAACATCTGCATTTTTTTCGATGAGGTCGATAGCGATTGGTTTATTAGCACGTACTACATTTGAAGTACTTTGCTTCCAATCCGGCTTCGCAGTATTCTTCTCCACTACTTCTTCTACAAATGTATTCCACTCCCCGCAAGAAGGACAATTGCCCAACCATTTTGCCGCTTGATATCCACAACTCTGACAAAAGAAAACTGATTTAGATTTAGCCATAAACGAAGATAGCTTGAATATTGGAAAAGCTCAAATGAATTTACGTAACTTAGTAGGAATGATAAAGTATGTTTTTATTTTTCTTTTCATCTTTCCATTTGGATTAATGGCTCAGTACAAGAACTCTAGTAAATTTCTTTACGGAAAATCTCGTTCAACCGTACCTTATTACTTATCATTTCAAGCAGGAATAACCTCGAATAATTTTGTATTCAATAAAGATTTTGACACATATGGAAATGGTTTTGCATGGGGCTTTAGCTTCGAAAAACCTTTGGGTTATCGACCTGCTATTGCCATAACGATGCGTGGAATGGGGAAATATAAATCTCTAGGATCAAACATCGAAAATACTAGTTCAACATTAACTTCTTCTTTCGATTTATCCTTAAATTATTCTTACATGATTTACGATTGGTATGGATGGCAATACAGAATAGGTACAGGTATTGGTTTTGTAAATAATAAAATGGATATCAGAGATTCTGCTTTAAGTACTGTAAAAACTTCAACACCAATTTTACCATTACAAATAAGTACTACAAGAGTATTGAA